>JAQVPY010000210.1 GCA_028701815.1 Bacteroidales bacterium
GAGGATGCTCAGGCTGCGCCTTCGCGTTTAATGGCTTATGCGTTATGGGTTATCAGTGCTAACTAAACTGTCGTTGCCTCTCATGCCGAGACCGACAAAAGCGATTCTCACTTCTTCTATCGGGTCGACGGCGAGTTGAAGAACAGACTGTTGACCGGCTTCACGTTCCGGTTCATCAAAGACTATTACTCCATCTACTATTGAATAATTTTCACCTGCTTTCTGCTTATCGCAGCAACTTGAGAACGACACTGTTACTATCGCCAATAATAATACTGTTAAACTTTTGAAATTCATGATATTAAATATTTAATCTACAAAGGTAATTATTTTTATCTAAGTTCGTGGTTTTGACGGGGCAAAAAACACCTCGATATTACTTATACATAATGGGCCGCGAGCGTCGATAAAGTTCACGCGAAGTGTATTTGTCTCTACTTCAGCAAAGCGGAGGATACGTTTATAGCCTATTGTTGTCATCGAGTCCACGCATGCGATCGGCAGCCACTGTCCGTCGGATAAATATTCGACATTAAACGAACGCACTCTTTGTCCGAGTCTTATATATTCCTGCAGCAGCATTCTGTTGACCTGTTCTGTTTCGGGCAGTGTAATTGTCAAAGAGGCTGCGACGACATTATCTTTAGTAGCCCAATAGGTTTCGGGGTCATTATCGATTGCATATTCCGCTTTGAATTTTTTTCCGCGGACATTATCTGCGCTCACGGATGCATTTACCAGCAGATTATCTTTCAACTCGTTAGATATGGCATTATACCAATCTACCACTCTTGTGGAGTCTATTGGATGTATTCTACCGTTTAAAGCCACCGGAAAATTAAGCAGGAAATTAGAGTTATGTCCCACGCTTCGATAATAGAGGTCGGTGAGATATGCAACGGATTTAACCTGATTATCCTCGTGTGCATGATAGAACCAACCCGGGCGTATTGAGACGTCGCATTCTCCGCCGAGCCATTTTTCGCCGTCTTCCATACCGCGCATACTCTGTCTATAATCGACACCTTCTCTGTCCGGTGAATACATACTCCATTGAGTAGCGTCTGCATAGCCGTCTTCATTGCCGATCCAGCGGATAGTCTGTTCTGTGCCGCCGAATATCATAGCAGAGGGGTATTGTTGCCAAATTATTTCCCTTGCTTTCGGGTAGTTGTAATAGGCTTTAGCATCAATAGAACGCGATTCATCTGCGCCGCCGTACCAACCGGTACCGCCGTTAGCGCCATCGAACCAGAACTCGAATAGAGGACCGTAGTTACTTACGAGTTCCGTAATCTGGTTATGATATGTCTCCACATAAGCGGGGCGTCCGTATTCTGCATTATTTCTATCCCATGGGGAGAGATAAAGGCCGAATTTAAGTCCTGCCTTTGCACATTCTTCCGACAACTCTTTCACAACGTCGCCTTGCCCGTCGCGCCATGGAGAATTTTTTACAGAATAATCTGTAGTGTTTGTCGGCCACAGACAAAAACCGTCGTGATGTTTTGCAGTAAGGATGACCGCTTTGAGTCCCGCTTTCTTAAAAGTCTCCACCCACTGTTTACAATTCAAATCGACAGGATTAAAAGTAGCAGCCGGAGTATTACCGTAGCCCCACTCCAAGTCGTTAAAGGTGTTGAGTCCGAAATGCACAAAGGCATAAGTCTCGAGTTTGTGCCATTCGAGTTGGTCTTCTGTAGGCACCGGGAGGACCGGTTCGGGTGCCGAGATTTGTTTGCAGGCAGTGCATAAAACGACTGCTGTAAAGAATATCAAAAATTTACGCATAAAAGAGCTGTTATAACAACATTTAATTTATCTGTTAATACCCCATGGAGTCATCTTCATAGCCGGTATTCATACTTTCAGAAGTGCCTGTCGCGGAAGGTTTCTTATTACTCTTCATATTTCCGAACGACCATGTGGCTGTAAGTCTGAATTCACGTCCTCCGCGCCAACCACAATAATCCTGGATGAATCCGTCGCCATAAGTATAAGTATGCCATTTTCGTGAATCGAGGATATCTCTTGCAGAGAGGCTCAAGCTAAGCCTTCTGTTGAAGAACGATTTTTTAAATCCGGCATCGAGGGCGTAGTTAGCGTCACGTTTTCCCTGAGCCACAATACTCGGAGAATTATATCTTCCTGTAATCTGCAGCGACATGGAATATGGCAGGGCAAAATTTGCTATCATCTTGGCGTCCCATGAAAAGCCATGACTGCTCTCTCCGACAACGGGGTCAAGGGATGTATCGCCATTAGGATAATAAGAAAATCCGTCTAATTGTGAATAATAAGCATTGAGGGTGGTTGTAAGGTCGAGAATTTTGAAAAGTGAATTTTTAACTACGAGTTCCGCCCCTGTCGCCTGCGACTGTGTGATATTCTCAAAGGTACTTTTCATCACCAGTCCGTCGCGATATCTGATACGCTGTATTACGTTCTCCTCTTGTCTATAATATGCTGAGAACGAGATTGTATGTTTCTCCCACGACTTAATATAGTTAAGTTCGAGGGCATGAGAAAACTGTGGTTTCAGTTCGGGGTTACCGAAGGAAATGTTCAAAGTATCGGTAAGGTCAACGAAGGAGTTGAGTTGATGTCCGCGGGGGCGGGAGATACGACGGGTATAATTAAGTTGTATCTCATTACCCTTAGGAAGAGAATAGGTGAGGTACAGACTTGGAAAGAGACTATAATAATCTATTTTATACAAGTCCACGTCATCATATTCATCGTCGTAAGCGAGGGATTTTGTCCTGATTCCGGTATATTCGCCACGAAGTCCGGCACTATAGCCAAAGTTTCCGACCCTGCCGGCATAAGTGGCATATAGAGCATGTACATTTCTATTATAGATGAATCTGTTATAGAGCAACGTGTCGAAAGCAATAGTTTCGATTGAGGTTCCGGAATATGTCTCCACGGGACTGTCTTCATCTGATATTTCGCCTTTATATCCGGCCTCTATTTTATGTTTATCACT
>JAQVPY010000053.1 GCA_028701815.1 Bacteroidales bacterium
TTGTCGATTCGAGTCGACGTTCGTGATTTGAGTTGAGATGTATCTTGCAGTCGCGGAGTTTTCTGTTGTTAAGGCTGACTTTTTTAGCCGTTTCACGGGCTATCTTTTTTATGTCGTTGATATTTTTTCGCTCTTTTTCCGAATCTATAATCCTTTTATACAGGTTGTCGGCAGTTTGCTTATTTTTATAAAGGTAGTTGTCGAGGTTTTTCTTGATAAAATCGACAATAAAAGTTTTAAGGGAGCGGCCGTCAGGTTCCATGGTCAGGGATCCGAGTTTGGTTTTTGTCTGTCCTTCGAAAGTGGGTTCTGTTATTTTGATACTGACGGCGACTAAAACGGCATATCTGATATCCTGGGGGTCTATATCTTTTTTATAGAAGTCCTTTACAGTTCTTACGAGGGCTTCTTTCACTGCGGCCACGTGGGTTCCGCCTTGGGGCGTATATTGGCTGTTGGCGAAAGAGAAATACTCTTCGCTATATGAGCTCAGCCTATGGGTGAATGCGATATCGATATCGTCATCGGAGAAATGAATTATAGGATAAGCCATTTCTTCTTCGGAGATATTCTTTGCGAGCAGGTCGAGTAATCCGTTTTTGGAAGTATATTTCTGGCCGTTGCAGCTGATGGTAAGGCCCACATTCAGATAGCAGTAATTCCACAACAGGTTGTCGATATATTCATCGATATATCTGTAGTTGATAAACATGTCCGGGTCTGGGGAAAAGCTTATCATGGTGCCATTTTTTTCTGTGGTGTCAATGATGCCTGAGTCGGATATCAGATTTCCGAATTCGAATTTCACTATTCTTGTTTTTCCGTCTCTGAATGCCTGGGCTTTAAAATATGCCGACAAGGCGTTAACGGCTTTAGAGCCGACGCCGTTTAAGCCCACGGAGCGTTTAAAGGCCTTCGTGTCATATTTGCCGCCGGTATTCATAATTCCGACACAGTTTTTCAGGCTGTCCAAAGGGATGCCTCGTCCGTAATCGCGGACGGAGACATTTTTTTCGTCGATGGATATGTTGATAGTTTTGCCGTAGCCCATCATAAATTCATCTATAGAGTTGTCTATAATTTCTTTGAGCAGGATATATATTCCATCGTCTTGGGCCGAACCGTCGCCAAGTTTTCCTATATACATTCCGGGACGTAGCCGGATATGTTCATTCCACGACAGAGTCTGGATATTGTCGTCTGTGTAATCGTTTGAGTTTTCCAGGTCAAGTAAGTTTACTTCTTCAGTACCCATGCGTCTTTATATTCTTTAGTTTTAGATAATTCTTTTTTATATTGGATTGCAGTTTCGTAGGAGTGGAAACTTTTTGCGGAGATTCTATATTTAGACTTTACAATTATGACCTCCGTTTCAGAGAGGCCTTTTTCACGATATCTTTTGGCGAGTTTTTCCGCCTCGGATTTATTGCCCGCGATAGCTATTATCACGTACCATGTGTCTGTGGAGGCAGCTTCGATTTCCGGGGCATTGTCGACCTTTGGAGCTTGCTCTTCGTTTTTGTTGCCGTCGCCTATCACCGGAGAGCTCACTGTATCAGCAACAGCATCAGCTGTCGTTGTTATCTCTTTGGCTTCTACTTTCTTTTTTTTATCTATTTTCATGACCCTATCGTCAGGGAGCGGTCCCAGCCATACAGAGACATAGCCCTCAAATTCGGCTATACCGATGGTTAGCCATTTGGTGGCGGCGTAAGGAGCTTTATTTAGAATGAGCCGGTTGAAAGCAGGCGTAGAAATCCATGCGTTAACCACATCTGAACAGGTGAATTCGCCATTATTATAATATACCATTTCCATCGACTGTCCCGAGTAATAAGTCAATTCAGCCGGTTTCTTTTTCATGTCGCGTATGGCGGTTTTCGATTTATCATAGCATAGTTGGCGCCAGCGTCCTTTATCCGACCATGAGTTGAGAGAGCCGCAGGCTTTATGCGGGGTGTTGAAAAACAGATCTTTAACGTGGACGTCGGCGACATAACATAAAGCTGTAGACAACGATAGTGCGGACAGGCCGTTGTCGACTCTGTATTCGTTGATCAACTCATATATTTTTGCTTCCTTATTCTCTATGGTTATACTGTTATAATCTTGAGAATAAATGTTATATGAAATGATACATAATAAAAAGAATATATTGCGTTTCATTGTCGATTTGTCATACGATTACAAACATCAAAGATACTAATTTTTTCGTAAATAATCGAGGAAGTGAAAAGTGTTTTTTTTACAAAAAATTAAAAATTATATTATCTTTGCAAGGTAGAGTATTCTACTTTTTTTACTAACGCGCGTTCTCTATTAATGACTGATATTTAGAGGTTAAAATAATATTTATAAATATAATGACTACTATATGAAGAAAAAACTACTATTTAGTATCTTGTTCTCTTTGATATGCATTTTTTATGCAAGAGCACAAGTTGTTTCTGTTTCCGGAGTGGTAACCTCTGCGGAGGATCAATCGACGATGCCGGGAGTGACTATTCAAATAAAAGGGACTACCAGTGGTACGATTACGGATTTTAACGGTGCATATTCTTTACAGACAGAGGCCAATTCCGTTCTTATTTTTAGTTCTGTCGGCTTTGAGACGATGGAGATACCTTTACGTGGACGTACAAGGCTTGATGTGGTATTAAATCCTGACGCACAGTCTCTTGAGGGTGTAGTCGTAACAGCTCTTGGCATTTCAAGGCAAAAAAGGGAGTTAGGATATGCTACAGAGGAAGTCAGCGGCGATGTAGTCGCCCGTTCCGGCGCAGGAAGTGTTATTTCTGCTTTGAGCGGTCGTTCCGCCGGTGTACAGATCATCAACCCTACCGGTGTTGACGGATCCTCTTCCCGTATAGTCATACGTGGAAACAACAGTCTTTCAGAAAACAATCAGCCGTTGATTGTAGTCGATGGTGTGCCTATGTCTAATGAGAGTGGCATGACCGGCTTTAACGGAAGAGACTGGGGGACGGCGTTAAATAATATTAACCAGGAAGATATAGAAGATATCAATATCTTAAAGGGACCTACTGCGGCTGCTCTTTACGGCGCGCGAGGAGGTAACGGAGTCGTGTTGATTACCACAAAGAAGGGTAGCAGACAAAAAGGTCTGGGTATATCTTATACTGTGTCTTACAAGATGACCACTCCATATTTATTCCGTGACGTGCAAAACAAATACGGTGCCGGCGGTCCGTTGTCATTTGAAAAGCCTACATTACAGACGAATGATGACGGCGTATATGTATATCCGGGTATATACAATTCAAGTGATGGCCCTGAAAATGGAGAGCCTACAAATACTACTTTCGGCTATTACGGCAGTTCTGTTTCCTGGGGTCCGGAGATGGACGGTACGGAGGTGCTTTGGTGGGATGGCGTAATGCGTTCTTATTCACCGCAGCCTGACAACTTGAGCATGCTGTTTAATAATGGTAATGCGCTGACAAACAACATCTCTTTTTCGAATGCAGGAGAATTCGGGTCGGTACGCGTTTCATTGACTGACAGTCGTTCCAATGCCATCATAGACAACTGTAAGTTGTCGCAGACGACCGTTAACGTGGGTGCAACCCTCAACGTTTCCAAGAAGATCAAAGCTGATGTGTCTGTTTCATATATGGATTATAACCGTTTAAACAGTCCCGAATTAGGCGAGTCTTACAGCAACTTCTGTAAAGGTCTTCTTTATGGGTGGCCTCGCAGCTGGAAAGGTCTTGAAGCACAGACTTACGAAAATGAGGACGGGACCATGTACGACTGGTCGGAATACAGCTATAGTACTTATTTTCCATATATGAACTATAATACGTTCTGGTCTTTCTATAATAATAATACGACCCTCGACAGGTCTAAATTCCTCGGCTCGTTACGTTTAACTTATGATATTACCGACTGGTTAACATTAGCGGGTAAGGCCGGTGTGGATTTCAGCCTCGACAAATGGAGAACTACCAATAAACCTACTGAGGCCGACGGCGTCAGCGGTGGTTCATACAGCAGTTCCATGGGTAAGTATTATACCATTGATGCCGACTTCTTATTAACGGCGCATAAGAAAAATATCTTTGATAGCAAGTTGAGCGCAAGCATCTCCGGCGGTGCCGAAAGGCTTTACAGAAATGACTATTCTATGGGGGCATCTTCCGGTTCCAACTGGGTATACCCGTACTTATATACGTTTTATAATTATAACACAGTCACCTCTTCATTGCTTCCGAGTGAATCATATTATGAGAAACAGGTCAATTCCGTTTACGGTTTTTTGAACTTGGGCTATGACGATTACTTGTTCCTTGATGTCACCGGTAGAAATGACTGGTCGTCAACATTACCTTCTTCCAATAACAGCTATTTTTATCCTTCCGTATCTTTGAGTTTTATACCCACGGAAGCCTTTAATGCAGCTTGGGGACCAGTAACCTTCCTGAAATTCCGCGGTTCATTTGCTATGACTGCTTCGGATGATGATCCGTATAAACTCGATTTCTCATACGACAGGGGCACTTTTGCAAATCAGGTGACGGCTTCTTTCCCGTACACCGTTCCTCCTTTGGAACTGAAGCCGCAGCGTCAGCGTTCTTATGAAGCTGGGTTCAATATAGAGTTTATGGAAAAAGTTAATTTCGACTTCTCCTATTATTATATCTATGCTTATGATCAGATAATTCAAGCGCCGATGGCTGCCTCTTCAGGTGCCGGAAGCGTTAAGACAAACTCAGGTATTATAACAAATGCCGGTATAGAAGGTATCATTGACTATAAGGTATTACAAAAGAAAGATCTGTTTCTTGAAATTGGGCTTAATTTTGCCCGTAACAGAAATAAAATCGTCAGTCTTGGCGGATTCGACATGTTTGAACTTGCTTCTTTGTGGGGGTCAAACGGTCCGACCATTGCTGTAACCGAAGGTGAATATTACGGTACTATCTACGGATGGGATTATGTGTATTCTTATATCGACGAAAGTGGCACCACTGTCGGTCCTTTCTATGACGATAAGGGCAACGCGTTACCACTTCTCAACGATGAAGGGACCGAATATCTGATTACCGATTCCAAGGTTGCCGTAGGGAACTCTGCTCCCTGGCTTACCGGAGGCGTTACTTTCAGACTTGGGTGGAAGGATTTTACCCTTTCCGGTCTTATTGATGCCAAGCTCGGGGGAGATATCTATTGCGGCTCATACGTTATTTCAATGCAGACGGGACAGAGCCCCGAAACATTATATGAGCGTGATGGTAACGGCTTGCCGTATTATGACAAAGACGGGAACTTCCTCGGTAACTATGGGGTGATCCTTCCCGGCGTCCATTCAGACGGAACCGTTAATGAAACGGTAGTGCATTATTATTATAAATATTTGCCTAATATGGGCGGTTGGGGTCATACCCTTACTACCCCCGGTATCCTCGAAAACACATGGATTAAAATGCGCGAGTTGTCGCTGTCATATAAATTGCCGCAAAAACTTCTCGACAAGCAGAAATTCTTCCAGTCATTTGAAATCGCACTTGTGGGACGTGATTTGTTCTATTTCTATAAATCGCTGCCCGATGATATAAATCCTGAAGGGACATTAGGTTCCGGTAATGCACAGGGACTTGAATATGCTTCATATCCCGGCACAAGATCTTTTATGCTAACTCTTAAAATGTCTTTATAAACATTTATTGATTAATTAAAAAGAAATAAGACTTATGAAAAAGATTATAATATATTTATCCGTTTGTTGCACACTCCTTGTCTCCTGTACTAATGGGTTCGAGGAGATGAATACAAGTCCTACCTCTCCTTCCGGTGCGTACGACTATGCTATCTTTACAAATATAATTTCTTCTTTGATCCTTGGTGGAAATGAACAATTTTACCTGAGCAACGAAATCTTTTATCCCGAAAGTGAATTGGGGGCTCTGATAGCTGATGCATGGAGCAATTATACCATAGGTACAGAGGAGGTCTGGTCGAGCTATTATTATGCGCTTGCAGATATGAGAGAACTCGAGATAAGACTCGACAATCATTGCGAAGAAGCCGGTGACGAAGAACTCTGGGATCTTGTCAGGGCGAAATTATATGTGCTTAGAGCATATAGAACCTTTAAGGTTACCGATATGTTTGGTGACATTCCGTATTTTGAAGCCGGAAAGATATGGCAACAGACTGATAATGAATTGTATCGCAAGCCTCCTTTTGATTCCCAGGAGCTTATATACAAGTCGTTGTTAGAAGACCTCGTCTGGGCTCGTGACATTTTAAATTCCGGTAATACCACTACTACTCTCGGAAATGAATATGAGGAGTTTTCAAGTGCAGATGTTTTGTTCTATAATAACAACAATTCGTGGGCTAAATTTGCCAACGCCTTGATTCTTAGACACGCATTGCGCATGTATGACAAAGACCCGATTTATGCCACCCCTTTGATAATTGACGCATACAACGGACCCCAGATTGAAGCTTATGGCGATATCTGTATGTGGCCTGCAAGTCTAAACTGGACTAACGGCAGCGTGCACTGGTCGTTTAGAGAGCACAACAACCTTAGAATGGGAGAAACGATGTGGAAATGTATGTCTATTGATGATACTACAACTTTTGAAAATGGTATTTTCGATTATAGAGCATATATTTTCTTCGATTCTAACAATAAATCCGAAGGTCATCCTTATGGACAATGGGTGCCTTTCCCACAGATAAGAACTTCCAGCACCCCTTCAGAGGGCGGTTCTCCGTATTCCGACTCGAGACGTTCCAACTATTGGTTTAAACCGAAATGTAATTATTCTCCATTTAACTTCTATCTTATCAGAGATGACAGCTATATCCCTGAAATTTTATTCACCTCGGCGGATTTTCATCTCTTGAAAGCTGAAGTTATGGCCAAGGGTATTGTGTCTGCCTCATTATATGAAATAGACAATGAGTTAAGTACGGCGATCAAATATTCCTTCTATTTCTGGAATCAGATGCCGGACAACAGTAAATATTGGACTGAGTTTTATCCTCCGTACGCAGCGGAAATGTTGTATGATATTGATACTCGCGCACAGCGTATGGCATCAAACGTTATGAATTACCGCTACTATATGTCGGACCCGTATATATTAGTTGACAACGAGGGTTATCTTAAGGCGATATATGAGCAGAGATGGATCAATCTTTTCCGCCAGCCGTGGGAAGCATGGGCGCTTGCGCGTTCGACACATAACACTCCTACTACGACGGACTATGAAAAACTTGTGTCAAACAGGATGCCTTATCCGCCTTCAGAGAAAGAATATAACAGAGCTAATTATGATGCTCAGGTGGCTACTATGCCTCTGGGAGATACCAAATATACACCGGTGTGGTGGGAAGCGGTTGGCAATTAACAAATAATAATTAAAACTTAACAATTTGAGATATGAAAAAGATAATGTTTTTGGTAGCAGCGTGTGTGTGTAGCATTGTTGCGACGGCACAAGTAGAGTACTTGTACGATTTTAACAGCCTTGATGAAGGGACGCAGTGTCTTAATGGGCAGGACAATTGGTCCACTCATTACCAGACGGCGGAGACCTCACAGGATTTTGACATTGGTTATTCCTCTGGCGATCTGATCTCTCCCGATGAGTCAATAGCTGTATTTTATCCTTATGGCGGTTCCGGCGTCGGTCGTACCGCTACCAGAAAGGCAACCGATAACTTCAATTTCTCTTTTCAGAATGGGGGTATCATGGATCTTGAAATGGACGTGTTCAGAACATGGTGGGGATCTTTCTTCGGCGTGGGCTTTGATGGTGACGGCGACGGCAACATCCTTCCTTCTATGACCGCTGTTGACGGTGGGGTATATGTTAGAGCTTCCAATACCAATGACAATGCGACAACATTAAATTTGCCCGATGGTTCATCAATCCTTATTGCTTCTTATACGCAATCCGGATGGACGAGATACAAGATGTCTTTCGACTTTAATGCTTATAGCGGTGCCGGCTCGGTTACAGTATTTGCTAAACCCGGTTGTACCGGTGAATGGCTGCAATTAGCTGAGGCTACTGAAGTAAATATGGGCTTGACCCCGGGCTCCGGTGATAAATTAGACTATCAGGTTTGGGACGGTCTTTTCTTCCATTCACAGGGCGGCGTAGGAGCTTTCGATAATTTGCTCGTTCGTCAGCAGCCCGATGGGAATGTTCAGTATATCGCTATGGATGACATTCCTAACCAGCTGACCACTAATCCTCCTTTGGCACTTGTAGCAACATCTACCTCAGGCTTAGAAGTCTCTTTTGAGATCGTTAGCGGTCCTGCAACTATAAATGGCAATATACTCACTTTAACCGGTGAAACAGGATCTGTAACTTTAAAGGCTTCACAGGCCGGTGATGAAACATGGCTTCCTGCTCCGAATGTTTTCAAAACTTTCGAGGTTTATGATGCCCTTGCCTATATTCCGGAAATCACCATCCGTCGCCCGTACGAAGATACCAAGGTTTATATGCCTGAACTTTATCCTACTATGATTGTCGTCAGCGCTTATATCGATCACAGCGACGTCCTCCATATTGAAAAAGTTAACTGTGAAGTCGACGGACAAACCCTGGAGGCTGTAACATATTATCCTGATGATCCTGAAAACGGTTATTATTCGTGTGAGTGGACACCCTCTGCTTATGGCGTATATGATATGACGGTGACGGTTAACACTACCGGCGGTCAGGTTACAACGGTCTCCAATACTTTTGAGGTCACCGATGAATACGAAGACATGAATGTGGTTACCCTCAACGGCGATTTGATATGTACTCCGAGTGTTCAGGCTATCGTAGGCAATTATGCCATGCCTTCACATGTGGGCGCATTTAATTCAATCATCGCAAATTACGATCATAACTGCGTTAATGGTAACTGTGATACTTACGACCGTGTAGGCGGTATCAATGTTAGAAACTATCGTGGCGAATGGATGGAATTGTTCCGTTATATTTCTCCGTTTGGCGTACAATGTGAAGATGCTTGTGATGTATCTGATTATACGACGATTCTCCAGGGACTTGTAGAATTTGAATTTTATTTTGTCACATGGAACGGTGCGGGTTTTAACCCCATTTTGACTTTTATGTTTACAAAAGGCGCGCCGGATTATTTATATGCCGATATCACTGAAATCTGGAATGCGACTTATCCGTTTGGCGATTATGCCAATCAGCAGCCGGTTCCTGTTGTAGATTTCGATTTCAATCCGAATACACAGGCTGCGAAGTTGAAAGTCACCACCACCGGACATAACTGGAGCAGTAATACTTCTCCCAACTATTCTTTTAATACGGGTAATGCAGCTGAATTTTATGAAGCCACGCATCATTTCTTCATCGATGGAGAGAATAAATTCGAGCAGCATTTGTGGCCGATATCAGGCTCCTGTACACCGAATCCTGCTGGCTGTCAGCCTCAGAACGGGACGTGGACTTATGGTCGCTCCGGCTGGTGCCCGGGTTCTATCGGTATGATTTGGAATTGGGATCTCTCCGATTATGTTGGCAATGGCTCTGCTAAAATACAGTATGAATTCGACCCTGATTATATCGATTTCTGTCACCCTAACTATCCTGATTGTCAAGATGGAGTTACATGTGTAAAATGTAATGCCCCCGATAATCCTATCCTTATCGTGGCTGGAAAGGTTATATCATACAGTAATAATGCTAATATTTTCTTCGGCGACAAGAATACCGCGGCTGTAATAGAGAACAAGATAGCCATGTATCCGAACCCGTCTTCAGAGAATGTTACTTTTCTTTCAGATTCCGACGAGTCTCTTATGGTAGAGATATTGGACATGAACGGGCAGTTGATGAAATATTTCTATTTTAGTGGCTCAAAGACAATCAGCGTTAAGGATCTTACCAAGGGTCTTTATCTTGTAAAGATTATGTCAGGCAGTCACATCACTACTCAAAAGCTTGTAGTCCGCTAATTGATAAATCTTGAAGACAAGAGTAATTATATCTTTTCTCCTGGCGGCACTGTTGATGACATCATGTGTCGGCAGGAGAAAATTGTATAGGGCTTATCCGTTGCTGGTAAAAAATTCCGTTTATGTTACGGATTCCGATTCTAGTACCGTCGATGGTTCTGCTCTGATAAAATATGTTACTCCTGTCCCTAATTCAAAGTTTCTCGGATTAGTACGTCATAAGCTGTGGTTTTATGAAGTTGCCACTTTGGGGAAGAAGGAGACGAAGTTAAAAAATTGGATGAAGACATCCTTAGGTGAGCCTCCCGTTTATGCAGATACATTAAAATTTATTCGTTCGGAGCAGCAGCTAAAACAGCAACTTTTTAACCTCGGTTATTTTAACCCTTATATCTATTATAAAACGGACACTACCCGCAAGGGCAATGTCAAGGAGTCGTATTATGTTACGTCGGGGAAGCCATATATATACGATGATATAAAGATCGACCTTGCAAATGCGGATATTCGTCGACTCGCTTATCGTGATACTACAGCTTCTCTTATTAAGCATGGAGACATTTTTAATTCCTATACTCTCGACAGAGAGAGGGAGAGGATAGAACTATCTGCGCGCAACAACGGTTATTATCTGTATTCTCGAGATTTAATTTATTATACGGCAGATACCAATTTGATGAATAATAAGTTGAATATTGTTGTTAAAGATATCAATCCTACCATTACCGATAAGGGAGTACAGACACAGATTCCGCAACACAAGTATTATATAAATGATATTAACATTTATCCGAATTACGATTATTCTGTCGATTATGAAGAGCCCGGGAGGTTCGATATTAATCGTATAATTGTTCGTCCCTCTGATACTACTGTAGACGGGCGCTATTGTTTTCACGAGATAGGGAAGTCGAGATTACGCTGGAAGGCTGTCATCGATGCTTTGGAGTTTCATCCCGGCGACGAGTACTGCTATGAAGACGTGCTTCACAGCAACAAAGGTCTGTCGACGTTGAATATTATAAGGTATACTAATATAACCTTTTCTCCGGCGACGTCTTTTAATGACAGTTTGTTAAACTGTAACATAGAGCTTACGCGTCGTCCGGTGCATTCTCCATCTATAGAGACGGAGCTTACTAACAATTCCGGTAAACTTGGTATGGGGTTAAATCTCGTATATAATAACAGGAACATCTTTCGAGGAGGCGAGCTCTTTGCCCTAAAAGCATTAGGCTCTGTGGAATTGCAGATAACGGGCAAAGAAGACAACACTCAGTTGTTGCATACTGTAAGGTACGGCGGCTCTGTAGGCCTATATTTCCCACGATTTTTAGCTCCGGCAAAGATCATACGTGTGCCTCAATATCTTTATCCGAAGACGACGATAGAAATGGGCTACAATTATCAGAAGAGAGCCATTTATACCCGTCATATTGTGAATGCGACATACAGTTATGCATGGCAGCAGAACGCTGTCCTTTCGCATCAACTGACTCCGATAGATGTTAATGTCGTTAAGATTGATAACTCTAAAGAGTTTCAGGAGATACTCGACAATATGACTAACACGTTATATAAAAGTCAGTACACCGATCACATTCTTTTTGGGGGCCGTTACAGCATAATATTTAACAATCAAGACAGGACGAATATAGGAGATTTCTTCTATGTGCGAGCATCTGTTGAGACTTCCGGCAATTTTTTGAATGCCATCAATAGGGCGTTTAAGATGCAAAAGGAGGAGGGAGAGGATTATTACCGCATCTTTAAGGTCAGGTATGCTCAGTATTTGTTGTCGGATATTGACCTCAAGCATTTCCATTATTTCACGAATAACAAGGTTATTGTCACCCGTCTTGCTTTTGGGGTAGGGCTTCCATATTCAAATTCCGTGGCTCTGCCGATGGAGAAGGGCTTTTACGGTGGCGGGGCAAATGACATGAGAGGCTGGGCGTTAAAGTCACTCGGTCCCGGATCTTTCTCCAGCGATGTAGGTATTGAGCGTTTGGGAGATATCGCCTTAAAGGCGAACATGGAGTTTCGTTTCCCTTTATACAAAT
>JAQVPY010000211.1 GCA_028701815.1 Bacteroidales bacterium
CGGTATATCCAAACGGGTTGTTCACGGTATTTGCGACCCAGCCGCGTGTATCATAGAACTCGTGTGCAGTAACTCTGCCCGGTTCGACAAGGCTTGCCACATAGTCCATCAGAGGTTCATGACATTCCGGCAGATTAGCTATTTCCGCAGGCCAATAGAGCATCTCGAGATTAATATTGAGGTGATAGTCGCATGTCCATGGCGGACGCGTGCTATTATTCCATTTCCCCTGTAAATTCATTGGCAAGGCACCCTTACGCGAAGCAGATATCATAAGATAGCGTCCGTATTGGAAATATATTTCCTCAAGACCGAGATCTTCCGCACCTTCCGAATAGTTTTTCAGCCTCACGTCGATGGGCAAATTATCAGTTCCATCACCGAGTTCTAATTCCACGCGATTGAAGAGTTCGGAATAATCAGCCGCCTGTGTTTTTTCAATTTCTCTATATGTCTTTTGTGCACTTTCATTCTGTATATCATTACAGATCTGTTCGCAGTTGTTCCCTTCATAAAGCGGGTATTCGTTTTTATATGAAGTGGCGGCAGTATGGCACAAATAGAACACTGTTGCATTATCAATAAAAACCGTATCGTTTTTAAACACGAGTACGCCATCGGTAACGAATCTCACCTGTGTCTCAAATCTCATATTATTATCTAAGAGATGCCCTTTATAAATAAGTGTTTCATCGACAAAAGCGACAGAATCGGTTATATGCGGGGTCGTAAGTGAGATACCATACGACAGAGGAGAGTCGGTTTTATAAGAATAGACCATAATTTTATCCGGATAATCCCCGAAATATGTCCTCTCATGTTTAATTTTGCCGGTCAAAAACTCGACATTGCCTCTACCTGTAGACAAATTAAGACTTCTCCTGTAACCGGTTACAGAGTCTAAAGGTGTCAAAACGGATATAAACAGATCGCCCATTGTCTGTTGTTCTCCAAAATCGTTTGTACCTCGGGTTGAATCCGTAAGATGCAGTTCTCCAGTCAGATGTTCCTGCATGACTACTGCAGCCTCATCAAATTTATCTTCATCAAGCAAAGCTCGCACCTGCGGCAAATACACGAAGGCGCTGTCTCTATTTCCGTAATTATATTCCTGACCTGAAGCAGGTCCTCCCGTCCAGAGTGAACCTTCGGTAAACTGTATCTGTTCTTTTTCGACACCGCCGAAAAACATGACACCCATATAGCCGTTACCGACAGGGAGAGCTTCACGCATCCATGAGGAAGCGGGCTTATCGTACCACATTACGAGGTCGTCATTTTTATTAGAGCAGGCAGAAAGCATTATCACGCCAACACATAGGGAAAACAATATTTTTTTCATAAAACAATCTATTTGGTGCAAAGGTAGTGTTAATTAGGAATTAGCAATTAGAAATCAGATTTTTTTTTAGGTTATTAAAAAATGTAATTATTATAATCCTGACCGCCGAGCGCCCGAATTGTTAATTGTTAATTATTAATTGTTCATTAATTGTATTATCTTTGCGCTACAAAACAACTCCAAACCATCTTCGCCCATGAAAATCGCTGTCAACACAAGATTATTGCTTCATGACAAACTTGACGGAATCGGCTGGTTTACCAACGAAACATTAAAACGTATAACAAGAAGTCATCCTGAGCATCAGTTTTTCTTTCTTTTCGACAGGAAATATTCAGATGAATTTATCTTCAGCGACAACATTACCCCGATTATTGCGCACCCGCAATCGCGCCACCCATATCTATGGTATCTTTTTTTCGAGGCAGGCGTACCTGTAGCACTGAGAAAAATCAGACCGGACATTTTTATTTCTACTGACGGATGGCTTCCGCTGCACCTGAAAACGAAGTCCATCGACGTTATTCACGACCTCAACTTTGAGCATAACCCCGAATACCTGACGCCTATCATGTATCGTTACTGTCATAAAAATTTTCCAAAGTTTGCCGAGGCAGCCACGAGATTAGCGACGGTATCGGAATTTACACGACAAGACATCAACAAGCTATATAAAATTCCATTCGAAAAGATAGATGTAGTTTATAATGGCAGCAGTGATTATTATGCGCCTCTTAGCCAAGAAGATCAAGAGAAAACCAAGTCGCAATTCAGTAACGGATGTGATTACTTTCTGTTTGTAGGGTCCATCCATAAGCGCAAAAATCTCGACAACATCTTCCGCGCGTTCGACAAATTTAAAGACACGCATAATAATGACGTGAAATTTATAGTCGTTGGAAATAAAAAGTGGTGGCAAGGCGATATTGAGGACAGTTATAATGCGATGCGACATAAAGACGATGTCATATTCTTAGGTCGTCTGTCTGCAGAAGATTTAAGCAGAGTTATGGCTTCTGCTCTTGCGCTCACATACGTCTCTCTCTTTGAGGGTTTCGGAATACCCATCGTAGAAGCTTTTAACGCGCGCACAGCCGTAATCACGGCGAGCACCACGTCGATGCCGGAAGTCGCCGGCGATGCTGCGATGATAGTCGACCCATATTCCGTAGATGAGATCACCTGTGCCATGGCGCAATTATACGAAAAGCCCGAATTACGTTTAGAACTCATAGAAAAAGGCTACAATCGTCGCGACGTATTCACATGGGACAAGACGGCGGACGCTCTGTGGAAATGCGTGGAACAGGTCCTCAAATGTTAATTATCACAAACGAGCATATCCACGCGACGCACAAAGTATATAGCACCATAAACACCATCCATTTAAAGCCGGCTTCCCGTCTTACGGCTGTAAGTGTCGCTATACACGGAAAATACAACAGGACAAACACCAGAAACGCGTATGCTTTCAAAGGAGTAAAAAATCTGTTGCCGTCCTCGTCGACCTGCTGTTGCAAGACTTTTTGTAAAGGCTGCGATGTGTCATCGGCATCTTCGATATTATAAAGGACGCCCATAGTAGAGACTATGACTTCTTTTGCGGCGATGCCGGTGACTATACTCACGCCCATTTTCCAGTC
>JAQVPY010000212.1 GCA_028701815.1 Bacteroidales bacterium
CAGGCGAAAGAGCTGCAAAATGGGAAGACGGTATTTTGTTGCCCAACTACAGACTCCCGACAGAGGCCGAATGGGAATATGCCGCATACGGTCTTATAGGAAATACCTATGCCAATAATGTTACTGAAAGAAGAATTTATCCTTGGAATAAGAACCTGTTCCGTACCGATGACCCGAATTATTACGGCAGTCTGATGGCTAACTTCCGCGAAGGAAGAGGCGATTATATGGGTGTGGCAGGTGCGCTTAACGACGCCGCCATGTTCCCTGCTGAAGTTGTCTCCTATTGGCCTAACGATTTCGGACTGTATAATATGGCCGGTAACGTGGCTGAATGGGTCTTCGACGTTTATCGTCCATCTTCTTATGCCGATATGGACGACCTTAACCCTGTCAGAGGTAATGTATTCCAAAAACCTGTCGTCGACGAAGAGGGTAAATTCGTGGAAAAAGACGAATATGGCAACCTGAAATACGAGAATGTTACCATTGAAGAAAACCTGTCGAGAAGAAACTATCGTCAGGCTGATAATGTCAACTACCTCGACGGTGACGTGCTGTCCCAAATTGAAGGCAACTGGACCGGTAACGAAGAGAATAACTCCGCTGTAAGTAATAAGATGTATGAATACGGACGCAGATCTCTTATCTCCGATGAGACAAGAGTTTATAAGGGCGGCTCATGGCTTGACAACGCCTACTATCTTAGCCCGAGTGTCAGAAGATATATGCATCAGGACGAGGGAACTAATTTTATAGGTTTCAGATGTGCAATGGATAAAACAGGCAGCCAGGTCGCATACTAAATAGAGGCGCGTGTACGCGTTGTGAATATGACGATGGAGTTTTTATATGATGCTTTCTGTAAGAGCGGAATAGTATGTACCGACAGCAGAAATATCATTAAAAACTCCATCTTTTTTGCCCTTAAGGGCGATAGCTTTGACGGCAACGAATTCGCCGCCGCCGCCCTTGAGAGCGGGGCATCCCTTGCAGTGGTAGACAACCCCGATTTCTTTATAGATAACGGGAATTATGCCCTCGTGGACAATTGCCTTGACACTCTGCAAACCCTCGCAAATACGCATCGTTCGAATTTTCATTTCCCTGTAATAGGCATAACGGGTACTAACGGAAAAACTACTACCAAGGAATTGATCTCCGGTGCCCTCGCAAAGAAATTTCGTGTGACGGCGACAAGGGGTAATTTTAACAACCATATTGGTGTACCCCTAACCCTTCTTTCGGTTAACATCGCGGAGACAGATATTTGCGTTGTGGAAATGGGTGCCAACCACCCGGGAGAAATTAAAGAATTGTGCGATATCGCGGATCCTACCGCCGGTATAATCACTTCTATCGGCGTTGCTCACCTCGAAGGCTTCGGTAGCGTGGAAGAAATAATAAGGACCAAAACAGCCCTCTATAGACATGTGGAGCAAAAAAGTACCGACGGCTCTTTTGAGACGGTGACCTTTAAGTCCCTGTCGGGAAATACCTCCGGATGGCAGTGGCTGACCAATACCGGACGTCATGGTTGCGTTAAAGGCAACCTTGTGAAAGATAAGGTCTTTGTGGAATTTGAATGGTATGCAGAAGATGCCGATAAGGTGAAATCCGAATTATTCCATTTGCAGACACAGATGTATGGCAGCTATAATTTTATGAATATGCTCGCTGCTATATGTGTCGCTACGTATTTCGGCGTCGCCCCGAATGATGTCAACAATTTTTTGCGGACCTATACTCCGTCAAATAACCGCTCCCAGATAAAGAAGATCGCTTCAAATACTGTTATTTGTGATGCCTATAATGCCAACCCGTCGAGTATGAATGTAGCCCTTGATACTTTCTCCGCGATAGAGTCTCCGCATAAAATGGTTATCCTTGGGGATATGTTCGAACTCGGAGAGAACTCGCTCGAAGAACATCGCAAGATAGTCGAAAAATTAAAGTCTATGACTCTCGAACGCGTTGTGCTCATAGGAAAGAATTTTTCTTCCATATCTACTGATTTTGAGGTTTTTGAGACAACAGCTCGGGCAAAAGAAGCCATCGACATTACAGAATTGCAAAATAAACTAATTTTATTAAAGGGTTCCAGGGGCATGAAACTGGAATCATTATTGTAGGAGGCAGATTGATGATAAAGACGAAAGAATTGGATAACCCGGCTTTATTAGGGACTGCCAAAATATCTACACTGCTTGCACACTATTCTTTTCCCGCCATAGTCACCATGATTACTGCGTCGTTGTATAATATTGTCGACAGCATTTTTATCGGTCATGGCGTCGGTCCCATGGCTCTTTCCGGTCTCGCTGTTTCTTTTCCCCTCATGAATGTCTCCGCGGCCTTTGGCTCTATGGTGGGCGTGGGCGCAGCCGCATTAATGTCTATCAAATTAGGGCCGAAGGATATGGCCAGCGCCGAGAAAATTCTTGGAAATATGGTCATCCTGAATGTCTTTGTAGGCGTGCTTGTGATGGCTATAGGGCTGATATGGCTTAAGCCTATTCTGATACTCTTCGGCGCCGGTGAAGAAAATTTGCCATACGCCTACGATTATATGCTTGTGATCATCCTCGGGAATATCTTTACACATCTTTATTACGGCATGAATAACGCTCTGCGTACTACGGGCTACCCGCGGGCAGTGATGACGGTTACCATTATCACTATCATCACAAACTGTATCCTCGACGCTCTGTTCATCTTCGTTTTCAAAATGGGCGTTTTCGGTGCTGCTCTCGCAACAGTCATAGCTCAAGTTGTCGGATTGAGTATAAGCACCTCAATTCTAAGACGTCCTGACGCCTTCGTGCGGCTGAAACGAGGTATCTTTTCTTATAAACCACGAATAGCTAAAGAAATCTTAACCATAGGGCTCCCTTCTTTTCTTCTTAATTTATGCGCTTGTCTCGCTGCGATATTTTTGAATAACGCTTTGAAAAATATAAGCGGCGACTTGAGTGTAGGTGC
>JAQVPY010000054.1 GCA_028701815.1 Bacteroidales bacterium
AAATCGAAGTTTCTCGGCAGGTACCAACCGAAGGTAAGATAGCCATAGCTGTCGGGGGACCTTAGCAACCTGTCGTGAGTGCCGGCTTCGGGATCTTCAGACCATTCCTGCGGCGTATTATAATGGCTTTTCTGGAAGGTATATCCTATTTGAAAGTTGATGTTTTTGTATGCGATTCTCCCTTCGGCATTTAAACCTGCCACGTAAAGGTTGTCGCTGGCATTGGTTCTTGTCAGAATAGCATTCCCGTTGTCATCGTATCCGCTTTCAACAAGGATGAAAGGGTCATTTAATAAAGTGTAGAAGCCTTCTGCAAGGATGTTTACCTGTGTGCTGCCGAATTGTTTGTACCAGTCAGCCGATATATTAACGGTGTGAGAGTATTCGGGATGCAGATCCGGATCGAGAACATGGAGGTGTACTTCACCGCCAACTGCGCCGATATGCAAGTCTTCATCGAAAACTTGTGGAGCACGGTAGCCGGAAGCGTAACTAGCTCTGAATGTCCATGACTGCCAAGGTGCATATCTCATGTTTAAACGAGGCGAAAAGACCGCGTTTTTCATCATATTATGCTTGTCTAAACGCGCTCCGATAAGCAAAGATACTTTATCGTTTTTCCATTCGTTTTGTGCATATACTCCCCAGATATTAACCTCTTGATTCGTGTTGCGATTATAACTTACAAAAACGTCATTAAGTCTGTCGTAGGTAAACTCGGTACCCACTATTAATGTCGCCGGCATGAACCAGCATTTATCCATATTCCACTGATACTGCAGAGAAGATGAACTTGTCAACTCATGCGTCTTTCCGTAAGCATTAGGGTCTTTTCCGGCACCATAATAGGAACTTCTGTTAATATTCTGTAGCGCAGACGAAATAGTCCACAGATGCTTGCTGCTTTTTGTGAAGATGTTGAAGTTTACGCTCCCGCCGTCGATTGAGTGTTCTGTCTGCTCCGTAATATCGGTCTCGTGTGGCTGCAACTCCAAACTGTCGCCGCCGCGTCTGAACTCATAGATATGATGGTATTCGATGCTTAATTTTGAATAGTCGCTTGTTTTATGAAATGCCCTGAATCCTGCATTGGTACTTTTCATTTTAGTTAGTTCCGTGAAACCGTCACCGTTTCTATCGTATGGCTGACGTGAACGATTTCCCCCGAAGATAAAAATGCCGCTTCTGTTGTTTTTTGTTATTAAGGAAGCCTTTAAATTGGTGGAATTTTCCCAAGACGTACCACCTATTAAAGATGTTTCGTTACTTATAGTAGCAGAATTTTGAGTAGGCTCTTTTGTGATAATATTCACTACTCCTGCTATGGCATTAGATCCGAATAGTGCAGAACCCCCTCCACGTACTACTTCTATACGGTCGATCATCGATGTGGGATAATGCTCCAGTCCATAAACAGAGGCAAGGGCACTGAACATGGGACGGCTGTCTATCATAATCTGCGTATATGCGCCTTCTAATCCGTTAATCCTAAGTTGTGTAGATGTACAGTTGTTACATGTCGATTCTACCCTCAGTCCCGTCTGAAACGGTAATACTTCCGATACGGCAAGTGCAGAAGCGGTCTCTATAAGTTTTGGCGAAATCACGTTGACGATACTTGCCGCCTCGCGCTGTTTCGTCTCATATTTGTTGGCTGATACAACAATGGCATCCAACATGGTAACACCGGGTGTCAACACGAAGTTGATCTCTTTTGTTTCCCTCTCTTTTAAGAAGACTGTTCTGCTTGCAGACTCGTAATTAATGCACGATGCGACGATTACATGCTCGCCGACCGGTAAATCGGTGATTAAAAAGTGACCTGTTTCATCGGAGACGGTACCGATAGTGGTGCCCTGAATTTGTATGTTGACAAACGGAATATGCTCATTAGTCTCTGCATCAATAACATGACCGGTAATGTTGATGTCGTCAGTGATGTAAGAAGATGATGAATGTGTAGTTTGGCTCAGCGTATTTATAGAAATAGCAGCTAACATCATGATGATTAAAAAAGTATTTTTCATATATGCGATTGTTAAAAATTTTGAGCAAAAATACAACTCTCATGATGGATGAAAAATCCTTATTTTAAGTCAATTATAGTCGAAGTTATACCTAAAAATGATTAAATAAAAAAATATAACGAATAATTTCCCAAAAATATGGCGATAACTTATATCAAATTATCGCCATATTATATTTATTTTATTCGGTTCTATATGGGATTAATCTCCAAAACAAATAACATTGTTTCGCCCGCGAGTAGAAGTATTCATCACCTTCGATTTCTCGATATTGTCCCACAGAAGTTCTTGTTGTTATACATGAAGGCAACAAGGCCAGAATTAATAATAGTAAGAAAATGATTTTTCTCATAAGAATTTTTTTTTAATATTTTTGCATATATACGGTTTTTCCTGAAACAGACAAGTTATACTTGTAAAAAAACATTACTTTTGCAGCGTTAATATTTTTGTCATGCAAACGGATAGAGAAAAGAGCATATATCGAGTAACAATAGGCGGTTTTATTGTAAACGTCGTTCTCACAGTTGGTAAGTTGTTTGCGGGAATTGTCGGCAGAAGTGGTGCCATGCTCGCTGATGCCATACACTCGTTGAGCGATTTTATGACCGACTTGGCAGTGCTTGTACTTGTAAAAAAGTCATCCAAGCCTAAAGATGACAGCCATGATTACGGACACGGAAAATACGAGACTTTGGCTACAGTTTTAATCGGTATTGCCCTCTTTGCTGTAGGGGTCTGTCTTATGATCAACAGTATCCAAAAGATAGTAGGCTTTTATCATGGAGAAGAACTCAGCTCTCCCGGCATCATAGCGTTGGTGGCTGCTTTTGTAAGTATTGTAGCGAAGGAAATCCTGTTTTGGATTACATCTTCCGTAGGTAAAAAAGTTAATTCTCAGGCCGTCATTGCAAACGCTTGGCATCATCGCAGTGATGCACTTTCTTCTGTGGCGACACTCCTCGGTATAGGCGGAGCAATATTTCTTGGGGGAAAATGGAAAGTCCTTGATCCCATAGCTGCCCTTATTGTTAGTGCTCTTATTATCGGTGTCGCATATAAACTTTTCAAACCCGGACTTGATGAATTACTCGAATCATCACTTCCTCAGGAGATGGAAGATGAAATCATTTCCGAAGTGATGAAGATAAATGATGGAATTGCTGACCCGCATAATCTGAAGACGAGACGAATAGGACAAAATATCGCGATAGAAATGCATATCAGATTAAAGTCGGACATGACCGTTCAGGAGAGTCATGAAATTACACGCGAAATAGAGAAGAGGCTGAAAGCTAAATATGGCGAAGGTACTCTTATTGCCATCCATGTGGAACCTATAAAATAAGAGGGAGATTTATTAATCCTCTTCTTCAATATGCCATGTGCATATATCGTCGATGGAATTACCTTCCTGTATGTAGCCTATAACGCGTATGGCGTTGTCGCCTTGTCTCAACGAGACGTTTTTCCATATTAGCACGTGTAAATCGTCGGGATTTTTTCTTTTTCCTATTCTTTTGCCGTTGACGAAAAGTTCGGCATTCCTTGTGTTTGCGTAGGCTTTTATGTCGATTTTTTTCTGCTCTTCGGGACGTCTGGCGTATCGCTTAGATGTAATATGCACCATCGGCTCTATATTCCAATTAGCTTTGTAGAAATAGAAGGCGTCTTTACGCGTTTTTCGGTCGTATGTAACAAGACCTTTGTCGTTTATGCCGGGACGCGCGCCCTCGTCGCGTTCTGCGCTGGCAAAATCGAACATGTTCCAGATAAATGCGCCCCAGAGTTTTCGGTTTTTCTTTATACCCTTATAGTTTCGCTCATGGGCTTCCGTCTGCCATTCTTCAGGGTGATGGACCGAAGTGGGGACGGGAGGCTTGACAGGGTATTCGTGACAGCTGATGTCGGCGCCATGACCGTATTCTGATATTGCAAAGCCTTGTTTTGAATATTTTTTGAAGAGGTCGTTCAAATTATCAAACCCATCCGGACTGCCGCCATACCAGCCTGGGTACATGTTGGCAGCAATATGGTCGGGAATGTTGTTGAGTTCAGTGTTGCTGAGGTCGTTGGTGGCTGCTACTGTCGGACGCGACGGGTCGAGATCGTGAATCTCGTCGTTCAATTCTTTCAGTACACCTATCATGTCTGACTCGCGGTCTTTTGCAGTAGTCTGATGGAAGATTTCATTGAAGATGCCCCACATACAGATAGAAGGGTGATTCCCGAGTTGGAGGATCATCTCTTTAGCCTGCAACAGCATGTTCTCTTTAAATTGCTTGCTGTCGCGGACGATTTGTACCGCCGGCACCTCGCTCCATACTATGAGCCCAGCCTTGTCGCAGAGGTCGTAAATATTCTCGCTCTGTGGATAATGTGCGGTACGAAGTGCATCTGCACCCATCTCAAGCATCATATAAATATCGCGTTTTTCATCTATCTCTGAGACTGCCCAGCCTTTTTCGGAATAGTCCTGATGTCTATTAACCCCATGTAGAGTCCATGCCCGTCCGTTTAATATTGCCCCTTGCTTGGCGGAAATCTCAAATTCACGCAACCCTAACGGCTGCTCAACATAATCCCGTGATCCGTCTTCTGCTGTCAGAGCTATCTCTACAGTATACAGATAAGGGCCTTTGCGGCCATTCCATAACTTCGGGTTTTTTATGTTGAAATCGGCGATAAGATCTCTACCCGTATTCTTCATCTCGACTATATGTCCTTCAGCATCTTTTATCGTTACAGTGACGGATGTCTCCGTATGACGCTTCTTTTTGTTTATGCGTACTGCGACATCGACTTTCGCCGTCCGCTTGGAAATCGATTTTTGCGTGATGAAAACTCCCGGCGAAGCGTAATATACAGGATCAATACATACGTTATCGGTTTCAATCAGTTCTATAGAACGGTACAGCCCTCCGAACATGGTGAAATCTCCTGCAAGAGGTAGCACGTCGTCGTTATAAGTGTTGTCTGTGATTACAGTGATGGTGTTATTTTTGCCGTTCTTTAACAGATCGGTGATTTCATAACAGAAAGCAGTAAAGGCACCTTTATGAGTGCCGGCAGATCTGCCGTTGATAAGAACTTCGGATACAATAGAAGCTCCTTCTCCGCGAATAAAATACCGTTTCCCCGACTTGGGGGCAATAGGTATATTCCTCGTATATGTGCCCGTGCCTCGCTTGTATACATTGCTCGCAACTGACGAACCGGAATTACCCGTGCCGCTTCTCGGACCTGTACACCCGTCATTGATGTTCCACGTGTGAGGTACGGTAACATAAGCGGCGGGCTGACTCTCGAAGTTGAATTGCCATTTTCCGTTTAATGATATTATCTCTCTTGCCGAAACAGTGACGGAAAGAATAAAAAAACATATTAACGGAAAAAGCTTTTGTGTCATGACTTTGCTTTTGCTCTCGCTTTAATGATAAAGATGCCGGCGACGATAAGAATAACTGCTATTATTCCGATTATGCATATCATCATTGTAGAAGAGTTCCCGTCGGTTTCATCTACATCCGGTTGTACTGTCTGAGCATATCTGAGTCCGCGGGTAACGGATTCAATTACTGCTTCTGAAGAATATGTGGCACCGGTGATGACGTCGACATTTAGCTGCAAGGCTTCTTTAACGGTCATACCGAACCATACCGGCAACAGGTCGTCTTCTACCACATTGAAAAATCTCGGCGTTTCCTGGTTTGGAAGAGCTTCTATGTTTTCTATGATGCCTTTTACTATCGTTATCTTGAGAGGGACGGGTCCGTTAAAGCCATTGACATCACTTGCAAGGCTGTCGGTTAAAATCACCAGAGAGTCGTTGGAGTAAGTATGCTGAGCGCGAACAGTTACTGACAGGGACATCATTGCGACAAGCACCGCAAACAGTATTCTTATCGATTTGTCTTTCATTATAAAGTGTATTTTTTAATAAAGTTTAAATCATCGTCGAATTCATAAACGATAGGAGTTCCGGTAGGAATCTCGACATTTACGATGTCGTTGTCGGAAATGTTCTCGAAACTCTTAACGAGAGAGCGCAGAGAATTGCCGTGAGCAACTATTATGACGCGTTCGCCGTTCATGATACGCGGCTTGATAACATGGTTGAAATAGGGAAGAGTACGTGCAATCGTGTCGGCGAGACTTTCGTGCATCGGGATTTCTTCTTGCGGAATGTTGCGGTACATCGCAAATGTACGGGCGTTGTATGGACTTGACTCATCCAACAATGGGGGGCGTACGTCGAAACTTCTGCGCCATATTTTAACTTGTTCGTCACCGTATTTTGCTGCTGTCTCCGCTTTGTTTAATCCTGCCAGACCGCCGTAATGGCGCTCATTCAGTTTATAATTTTTTTCAACAGGCAGCCATTCACGATCCATCTCCTTCAAGATGTAATCCAAAGTGTTGATGGCACGTTTTCAATATGAGGTGTAACAATAATCGAAATCAAAACCGGCAGCTTTTAATTCTTTGCCCGCGTTTTTTGCTTCTTCTATACCTTTGTCGGAAAGGTTAACATCTACCCAGCCTGTAAAAAGGTTTTTTAAATTCCATTCACTCTGTCCGTGACGGACTATAACTAATTGTCTCATTTTGTTTATTTTAAAGATGTTAGAATAATATTACTACAAAATGCAAAGTTAGCAATATTTTTTAATAAAATGTAGCTATTTCTGCAAGGTGAATAAAAACTCCAATCCGCCCTCAACGCGATTTTTGGCTACAACAGTTCCACCGTGAAATGCAATGGCGTTTTTTACAATGGATAATCCGAGTCCCGACCCCCCGCTGTCGCGTGAACGTCCTTCATTGACTCTATAAAAACGTTCGAATAGACGGTTTAAATGTTCATCGGGGATGCCTACACCGTCGTCGGAAAAGGAAAAATAGAAATACTGCCGGTCCTCGTTGTATTTAGTGACCGTTATATTTATGTTTTCGCCTGCATATCGCAGCGCATTGTCGGTTAAATTGCGGAAAATGGAGTACAGCAGATTATAGTTTCCGTTAACGGAAACGCCCTCTATTCCCTCCCATTTAAAGGTGTCTCTTTTTTCTGCAAGCCGTTCTCCAAAGTCGTCCTTGACATCTGATATGACGCGCTCTATTGAAACGGATTCTTTGGCGAAACTCGTTGCTCCGTCTTCAATCTTGGTGAGAAGGCTCATGTCTTGTATCAGTTCAGAGAGTACAAGAGTCTGGTTGTAGGCTTTGCTGATAAACAGCTGCTCTTTGTCGCGGCTTAACTCGTCCCCTAACGCCAATTCGAGATATCCTCTAATACTTGTTACCGGTGTGCGAAGCTCATGTGCAATGTTGGAAGTCATCTCCTGTTTGATCTTCCTCGTCTTTTCCTGCTTTGTTATGTCGGCGATGTTGATCTCAAAACTGCCGTCTTCGAAAATATTGATCATGATGTTGAAGGTCTTGCCTTGCTTGTTGATGCGAGTCTCAAAGTAGGTGTCGTCGGCTTTCGGCGCTGAAAGGAAGTCGTTGACTGTCTCGAACGACTTGTCTGTGAAGATTCTCTGCGGTTCAGACATGGCCTCGTCGGTGATGATGTTCAGATATTGGATGAATAGCCCGTTGAAGAATACCGGAGTTTTGTCTGCGGCGAAGAAACACAGCCCCTCGCCCGAAGTGTGGACGTGTTGTAACAGCTTGTCGCGCTCAATGTCAACGAGCTTTTTATTTATATCGAGTTGACGGTACCTATCCATGATCTCTTTGCCTATTTCACCGAGTTCGTCGTTGGGAAACTCAATGACCCTTTCGGTGATACCGTTAGTGGCAAACTCTTTTAACTTTTTTATGGAGTTGCCGAATCTGTCTGCCACGAATCTTATGAAAAACAGTGAGATGAGAAAAAGTCCTATTATGAAATACAAAAACAGGTTGTCCGATTTTAAAAAATTCCGAAGATGAACGTCGTAAGGAAAAGCCACCCGAACATAGTAGCGGTTATAGCGTTTTGCATAATACAGGTATTTCTTGTCGTTGGAAGAAGATCTCCTAATATCTGTGCCTTTGCCTTTGGCGGAGGCGTGCGCTATCTCGGGGCGGGTGGAGTGGTTATCCCATACGATGTTAGTATTGGAGCCCGACCTGTCGTATAATACGTTGCCGTTTCTGTCTATTATGGTGATTCTTAGATTCTCCGGAAAGACCCGCGCGATGCTGTCGATAGAAGAGATGAGGCTTATGTCTTCACCTATCGTGCCGGCAATAATAGAGGAGTAGGCATCGAGTTTCTCTTCTAACGCCTCGCTTCTCAGTTTTCTCTCTTGTGAGCGCTCAAAAATGATGATGCCACAGGAAAAAAGCGCAAAGATGATAAAGTAATAAAGCGAAAGCTTCTGTTTGTATTGAATTTTCATCGGAAACGGGTTGTTGTCAATCATCTAAAAATAGTCGGTACCCATAGCCCGAACGGTTGGCGATGACACCGGAATATTCACCGAGTTTTTTTCTGAGACGTGTAATATGCACGTCGACGGTGCGGTCTGTAATATATGGCGTTTCTTTCCATAAGGTGCCTATTATTTCCTCACGAGAGAATATCTTGTCTTTGTGTCTGATGAGCAACTCGAGAATCTCAAATTCCGTTTTTGTAAGTCCGATGTCTTCATTATTGATAGAAGCCTCTTTATTGTTGAAATTCACATACAGGTTTTTGTACTTAAATGTGTCCGATTGAGATTTGTCGGGTTGTCTTTTCAGAACGGCTTTAATACGGGCTGAGACTTCTTTTAGCGAAAAAGGTTTGGAGATATAGTCGTCACCCCCCACGGAAAATCCCGTGAGCATATCGTTTTCGGTGTCTTTTGCGGTCAGAAAAATAATAGGGATATTGTTCCCTGCTTTGCGTAAGCCCTCAGCCATCTTATATCCCGACAGTCCTTTCATCATCACGTCTAAGAGGATGATAGAAAATTCGGGAGACAGCATGTCTATGGCGTCTTCAGCGGAGTTTGCCGTTATTGTTTCATAGCCCTCGCTGTCTAAATAAAACGACAGGATCTCGCAGATGTCCGGCTCATCATCGACAATAAGGATTTTAAATTTTGACATAAACGATATTTTAGGCAAAAATAATAATAAATATTAAAATAGATTCTATTTATTTACTATTCCGTGTTTTAAGACCTTGGCATCTATGTAAAAGACTATTTCTTCAACGATGTTGCTGCAATGGTCGCCAATACGTTCCAACTTTCTTATCAGCAGCATCAGCTTAAGTCCACAGCGGATATAGTCGGGATGAGCCTGCAGGTAATTCGTCAGCACGTCGATAGCTTTATGATAATACCCGTCGATTTCATCGTCTTTGGCGAGGATTTTCCCTGCCACCTTAGTATTCTCCGATTCAAGAGCTACATAACTGTCCGACAACATGGACAGGGTTTCCGAAAACATTTTTTCTATCTGCAAATCTTCGATTATTTCGGGGTTATGTCCGTTGCAGTCGTTTCCGATAACGTAAGCTGCAATGCCTTCGGCAAAATCGGCGATTCTTTCCAATGTATTGGAAATCTTTAATATGGAAAGTACAAGTCGTAAATCTATCGCTACGGGAGCAAAAAGAGCGATATAATTCTCGCAGTCGCTGTCGATTTTCAAGTCGAATGCGTCAACTCTTTTTTCGCGGCTGATTATCTCACGCGCCAGCTCTATGTCGCTATTAAGAAAAGCTTCTTTAGCCTTTTCACATTGAGATATCACTAATCGCCACATCTCGTTTACCTCATCTTTTAAGGATTCTAATTCTTTTTCTGTATGTTTCATCATCATTGTCAGGATTTAATTTGTGAATATTTGTTAGAGTAGGCAGCGGACTATCCGAAGCGTCCGGTTATATAGTTCTGAGTCTGCTCTTTATCGGGGTTTAAGAAGATCTTTTTAGTGTCGTTATATTCAATTAGTTCGCCGAGCATAAAGAAGCCCGTTTTATCGCTGATACGCGCGGCTTGTTGCATGTTGTGGGTGACGATAACTATTGTATAATCTTGTTTTAAAGTCACTATAAGTTCTTCTATTTTTGAAGTAGAGATAGGGTCGAGGGCTGAAGCCGGCTCGTCCATAAGCAGGATAGACGGGGAGATGGCGAGGGCTCTTGCAATACACAGCCGCTGTTGTTGACCGCCCGAGAGTTCAAAGGCCGACTTTTTCAATTTGTCTTTAACTTCGTCCCACAGGGCTGCTGACCTTAATGATTCTTCAACACGTTGCGCTATGAATGCTTTGTCGCGGATGTCATTAATGCGCAGTCCGTAAGCTATGTTCTCGAATATCGATTTAGGAAACGGGTTGGGTTTTTGAAAGACCATGCCCACTTTTTTTCTCAATTCGTCAACCTGAACGTTTTTTTGATATATGTCGTGATTGTCAATCAGACATTGACCTGTCAGTCGTGTGTTTTCAATTAAATCGTTCATTCTGTTGAAGAGTCGTAAAAAAGTCGATTTGCCGCAGCCGGAAGGACCTATAAAAGCGGTGACGGTGTTCTTTTCCATTATCATGTTGATGTCTTTCAGAGCGTGAAAGTCGCCATAATAAAAGTTTACTTCTTTAGCCTGTATCATAATTTAACCAGTTTTAACTTTGTTACTGAAATATTTTCTGATTATGGTAGCGAGGGTGTTCATTAGCAGGACGATTATGATAAGCACGAGTGCTGTGCCATAAGCAATTGGTCGTGAGGCTTCAATATCCGTTCCACTCGTCGCTATCACGTATAAATGATAGGGTAGAGCCATCACTTGGTCGAAGATGCTGTCGGGGAGCTTAGGAAGAAAATAGGCGGCGACGGTAAACAAAATCGGTGCTGTCTCTCCGGAGACTCGTCCTATTGACAGTATCATTCCCGTTATGATGTTCGGAAAAGCCATAGGCAAAATCACCCTTCTTATCGTCTGCAATTTACTCGCTCCAAGAGCATAGCTGCCGGTTCTGAAAGAGTCCGGAATAGCCTTTAAGGCTTCTTCCGTAGTTCTTATTATCAGCGGTAATACAAGTAGTCCCAACGTACAGGAGCCTGCAAGTATTGAGTCTCCGAAGCCTAACGTGTTTACAAACAGTGCCATGCCGAAAAGTCCGAATACTATCGAGGGAATGCTCCCCAGGTTGTTGGTCATTATCCTGATAAACCTGACAATCCACCCGTTGCCTGCATATTCGTTCATATATATAGCCGACATGACGCCTATGGGAAACGCGAATATTATGCTGCCTGCGATAAGACATAAAGTTCCTATTATCGCAGGAAAGATGCCGCTGGAGGTCATCCCTTCCGTGGGCGCTGTGGTTAAAAATTCCCAACTTATGACACCTGCTCCGTGGAAAATGATGAAACCTAATATCCAGACTAATATGCCAACTACAAGTAGCCCTAAGAAACGAAAGATCGTAAATGCAATTTTCTCTTTTATCTTTTTATTCATTATAATCCTTTGTTATGCTGTTTTGAAGGTATTATTTCTGCCGCCGTACTGATTACCAATGTGATGATAAACAAAATGCAGCCTAATAGAAATAGCGCCTCATAATGAGCGCCTCCTGCAGGTGCTTCGCCTAATTCTGCCGCGATGGTAGCCGGAATGGTCCTCACGGGTTCAAACAGCGAATTGGGAATCACGGCTGCATTTCCCGTTACCATCAATACGGCCATGGTCTCGCCGATAGCCCTTCCTATCCCTAATACCACTGCCGCCATAATTCCTGAGCCGGCATAAGGTATTATCACCTTATATATCGTCTGCCAACGCGTGGCACCTAAGGCGAGACTCGCTTCACGCATGGCTTGCGGCGTCCCTCGCATCGCGTCTTCCGCAATGGTTATGATGGTAGGTAAAGCCATTATGGCTAAGACAATACTGCCTGCAAATGCCGTTTCCCCGACAGGAAGGTTAAATGCTTTCTGAATCAGG
>JAQVPY010000213.1 GCA_028701815.1 Bacteroidales bacterium
GTGTTTAGATTTATTCATAAGGTAACTCCTTTAGGGAAAATTTCTCACACTAAATGCTACACCAAAACCCTTCCCAAAGTAAATGCCACAGCAAAAGTCACTGTGACACTAGCTTTGGGAATTTACTTAGGTTTTTTAGGAGTTTTCCATTTTCCAAAAAAATTGACATTAGATTTAATTTCTTTTATAATTAAAGTAGTGCATTGTAGGAAAGGTGTGTATGAAAAAAGAATATTTTTTTGTTATTGTTATTATTGCATTAATATTATCTATAGCTTTATTTTCCACAGGATGCAATAAGAAAGAAGAAAGTAAACCCTTATTAGACGATATCGTTTCAGTGACGAACAGTACAACTGATAAAACTATTCATGATCAGTTAGATTTAAACATTTCTTTAGTCAAAACGAATGGTGATTTGGCAACGATTCAAGAAAGCGTAGAGATAAAACGGCAAATTTCAGATACGACAGCTCTTATTGGCGGCAAAATGAAAACCGTCAAAGTAGATGAAATGATACAGAGCTTGCTTTCCTTAATTGATTTGGCGTATCCGATGGACATGATATCGGCAGCAAATTCCTATCTTAAAGGAGACAATAATATTGTTTTTGCGGCTTCAGTAAAAGATGGACTTATTAATCTTGGTGGCGAAATAACAAATAATGCAGATTTGGCGCAGCCATGTTCCAATATTATCGGAGGCATTGGAGAAGATGATTTTATAAAGTTTTTCAAGGATACTCATATCGAAAGTCTTTCGGATATGACTATTGCAAAGCTTTTTACACTCGCATTAACTTCATGGGCAGGTAAAACTACGGATACAGCTTCCCAAGAAAAAAACTCTGCGGGTGGATATGATTACAGTTATAATGTTAGCGATTATTCAATGTTTGTTCAAAATTACATTTACCAATTTTTGGATACAATTTTTATTGATAAGGTCAACAGCAGTTACGAAGATGCTGTTGCGCTTTATAATAGTATAAAAGACAAGATTTTCTCTCTTATAACTCCTTTTTCCACGACCCTGAATGTTAATGAGATTGACGGCAAAATAAACACCCTCACTTCTTCTGGAGGATTTTCGCTTAAATTAAAAGATAAAGATATAAGCGATGCGATTGAATATTTTGGATTGGACAGTTCACTTGTTTCTGCTATATTCGCTATTTTGCATGCGTTAGATTTTGGAACTTCGGACGGCAGTGAAGACGCTATTGAGATCGTTGTAAGCTATAGTCTTAACGAAAGCATAGATTATGGACAAGTTACTATGGATACAACAGCTTCAATCTTTGACACAAGAGATTTTTCTAAGATGGATGAATATGGAGTGCCTGCGATATTGACTAACGCTATAGCATCATATTTTAATGCCGAGTCAAGCGAGGAAACGATTGCCTTCAAAGAGAAATACGGTATTATAAAAGGTATTTGTCATGCGGAAGATACCCAACAAGATATAAAAAATATAACGGATGCCAATATTGAATGGGTCAGACAAGATATTCCCTTCCCTTTTAAAAAGGATACAAGCGGCAATATTACCGATGAATTGCGCGAATCTTATATTAATTTTAAAAAAGAATGTGAAAAATATGTGGATAAGGGGCTTAGCGTAATAGCGGTGACTCCGTATCCCGATAAATATTTAGAATACAATTTGGACCCTAGAAATCCCGCTAACGAACAAGCGATAAAAGATATAGCCATATTTATGTTGCGGGACCTGAAAGGTCTTGTGCGTTGTATACAGATTACGAACGAAATGGATATGTTGACTTTTCGTGCGCCTTTTACTTTGCAAGAGGCAACACATTTTATTGCCATTAATGCTCAAGCTATGTCCACGGTGAAAGAAGAATGCAATATGATAGTAGGGTATAACAGCACCATTGGTTCGGGTAATCTGCATAAATATCTGCTTCCATATCTCCAATACATGGATTATGTAGGTGTAGATATTTATTTTGGCTGCTTTGACAGTTTTAGCAAAGAGTTGTTCTTGTATGATTTAATTACACGCTTTGTCTGGAATCTTACAAAAAAACCGATCATAATTATGGAGTTTGGTTATATATCCGAAGGAGTTTCCAAAACAGAAGCCCAAAAAGCGGAAATACTTCAGGGATACGGCTATGACAGTGAAGCTGACGCAAGAGCCGATGTCGTAAATTTTGTTAATAAATGGCCTGAAGATTTTAGAGAGTGGTTTACAAATTCTTACCCCGACCCCGATACATGGGCTGCCGCAATTTTTGATGCTCCTTTCTTTATGAATGAAATAAAACATCATTTATACCGTGAACTCGGTAATTGTCGTCTTAGGGAATATGAGCATACTCATATCGGTCAAGCAGATTTCTACCTTGATCTTATCCCCCGCTTAAAAGCATTAGATTTTTTAAGCGGAATGGTGATTTACGATTACCAGCACAGCGATTCTTGTTACAGATGCGGTCAAGCGGATATATGTTCTCAAGTTCCACCAAAGCCTACCGAGCCGGGTGACGCTCGCGTTCATCATCGGTCAAGGTTCGCTTGATATCCTCCCAGCAGCTTTTCGCCGTAGCGAAGCTATGGTTGCCATCCCGCATGGCGAAGAGCAACGGATTACGAGGATCCAGCGCATCGTACATTCGTTCCAAAGCATCAGCTACAAGATTCAGCTCGGACTTGCGGTCGACCACCCATGCCGTCAGATGTCCACCGTTCTTCATCAGCTGTGTATCGTAGGCCATGGGGAGAGTTTCCCTTCTCGCGGCAAGCACTTCAATCAGTGAACGTCGTTCATCACTGATCAGGACCATGATGTGGGGAAGTTCCAACGGAGCGTTCTTGCGGATTGCCTTCCGAGGAGGGATGCGGTTGAGAATCGTTCCTTCCGTAGCGCGTATCAAGCTCCGGGAGTCCTTCGCGTAGTCATACCGATCCAGATCCAATGTGACGATCAGCCC
>JAQVPY010000214.1 GCA_028701815.1 Bacteroidales bacterium
GTTGTGCAAAGGTGACCGCAAGATTTACAACGGTTGTGGTTTTGCCTTCACCGTTGCCAAAGCTGGTTATTACTAACGATTTTAAAGGGTTATCGACGCCCGAAAACAATATGTTGGTCCTGAGAACTCTGTAAGCCTCGGATATTAACGACATAGGGTCACCATGAGTAATAATACTATCAAGCAACAAAATAACCACCTTTTATTTTTTGGAAAAAACAGGTATTATACCGATGATAGGTAAATCCAGAATTTCCTTAATTTCCTCGGCTGTTTTTACTGAGTTATCAAGAAGCTCGATAAGGAAAATAAGACCTAAGCTCAATACTGAGCCTAAGACAAATCCGATTATGGTGTTAAGTGTTTTGTTTGGTTTTACGGGGTGAAGCGGTATTTCCGCGCAGTCGATGACCTTTACATTTTCAACCTGCATTATCTCGGTAACTTTTTCAATGAATACATCGGTGACCTTATCGGCTATTATTCTTGCCATATCGGGGGAGGTATCCGAAGCGGCAATCTGTATAATCCTCGTATTATTTATTAAATCAACGCTTAACTTTCCCGAAAAATCTTCCGTTGAAATGTTATTTAGCTTTAGCTCCTTCAAAACCTGGTTTACGACAAGCCTGCTCTTTACAAGCTCGCGGTAATCCTCTACAAGCTGATTTCCGATCAGCAGATCGTTATATTCAAGATTTTCGTTAAGCTCCAGATCTTTTCCTATATACAAGGTAGTATTGGATTGATACACCGGGTCAATGAGATATAAGCTTATAAAAAACGCGCAAGCCGAAAATACAGGCACGGTTATTGCGACAATCCACCATTTTTTAAGAACGAGATGAAACAAAAGTTTTAAATCGATAGTTTTCATATGCATCCTCTTTTCCGCTTCGGGCTTAAGCGATATATTTGAGAATATAAACTCATAAGCCTTGTATTAAGCATGGCAAACGTCGAATACATCGCATAAAACCTGCGTGGTCAACACACCCATAAGGAGCATGGTTTCTCTCTCGCTAAGAAAGCTTTTTGCTGCGATTGCGGTTATAAACCTGTCAATCTTTATGGAATTGAATATATCATACCGTCTAATAGCTTCTTCCGAGAGCATGTATTTCAAATAAGAATCGCCGATAATATTTTGAAAATCGGGGAAAGAACGGTAAGGAAATTTTTTTCTGTTTACGAGCTCACCCGGAAGATATTTCGCTGCGATTTTTTTGAGTATATATTTTTCGTTCAAACCCCTGATTTTAAACCTATCGTTTAGAGACAGGCAATACTCCACCAGTTCATCATCCAAAAAGGGGAACCTGACCTCAACCGAATTTGCCATGGAAACCCTGTCCCCCTGAGAGGATAGGAGATATTGAGAAAGAAAGGTTTTAATTTCAAAATATTGGCTCCTTTGTATGTCTGTGAAGTCTTCTATATCCTGCTCGCAATCGAGTTTTAATAACTCACGGTAGTTTTTATATCGGAAATCTTTAAGTTCCGCTCCCACATTGTCGGAAAAAAAGTGTTCAAAGAAACTAAACTGTCTCCATCTTGTATAATGGGAATCGAAAATGTCGTTTCCGTTATGCATGTAAAAATAATTAAGGCCTCCGGCCGGAGCGGACTGCACCGCGCTGCCTGAAAATATGTTTACGCTTTTCAGAAGCAGCTTGCGCATTGCGGAATCGGGGTGTTTTTTTAAGTAGCTTCTGATTTTTACCTCCTTGAAAATATCATAGCCGCCAAAAAACTCATCGGCACCCTCTCCCGATAAAACAACCTTAACGTTATTTTTGTTGACAAGCTCGGAGAGCTTAAAAAGAGGAATAGGACCGGCCCTCAGAAGAGGAGTTTCGGTATGTCTTATAATTTCTTTAATCAAGCCCGGCATATCGCTGTTTTTATAAATTATTTTATTGTGTTTTATTCCGAGCCTGTCGCAGACCAGCTTTTGATACTTGCTTTCATCTAAACGGTCGTCCTCAAAGCCGACGGAAAAAGCTTCGACAGAACTGTTAAACTTTCCGGCTATTATCGACGTGATCAAGCTTGAATCAAGCCCTCCGCTTAAGTATGTGGAAATTTTAACGTCGCCTATTAACCCTTTTTGAATAGCGTTGCAAAGGAGCGCTTCGATTTTCTCGGAATTGCTTTCAAAATCAAGGTTTTTATCTTCCTTCTTGAATTTGAGCGTATAATATTTTTCCTTTTTGATTACGTTATTTTGAAATTCCCAAAATTCACCGGGAAGCAGGCTGGCTACGCCGCTGAAAATCGTACGGTCACACTGAGGCGACCAGAAAGTAAATACATCGCACAAAGCGGTGATATTAAGCTCTTTTTTTATCCTTCCGCCGGCTAACAAAGCCTTTATTTCCGAGCCGAAGAAAAATTCACCGTTTGCAAAGCTGCAGTAAAGCGGGATGATACCCATTTTGTCTCTTGCCAATATAAGCTTTTCGCAGCTTATATCATAAATGGCAATCGCAAACTGCCCCGAAAGCCTTTCAAACATTGCAGTCCCGTACTCCTCATACATATGGGGGAGTACCGCCGTAACCGAATTGTATGAAATATTATGGCCTTTAGCCGAAAGCTCTTTCCGCAGCTTAGCGAAGTTATATATCTCGCCGTTAAAAATAACGGTAATACTTTTAGTTTCGTTAAACGAAGGTTGTTCCCCGTTTTCAAGGTCTACAATGCTCAGTCTTTTGGATATGAGGCCAACGTTTTTACTATAAAAACAACCTGTCTCATCGGGGCCTCTGTGGATTAGCGTGTCTCCCATCCTAAAAAGATCGTCCTTCGTACAGTTATTACTGATAAATCCCGCTATTCCGCACATCAGCTTCTCCTTAATGCGCTTCTTTTTATTTTGCCTGTATCTGTCTTTGGTAATTGCCTGACAAATTCAAAAACCTGAGGGCACATAAAATTGGGCAGCTTTGAGT
>JAQVPY010000215.1 GCA_028701815.1 Bacteroidales bacterium
AATATGAAGTTATTTTTCGAGGAGAGACGCTCCGAATAACACGTGTTATTGAAGCAGGGATGTATACTGATATCAAGCCAGTTTTTATAGATAATATAAGATTTGTTGGTCAAGAAAATCTTGGGTTTACTGATCTGAGTGGAGAATATGCGCATTATACAGGTAAGATATACATTAATACTTGGAATGATAAAATCTATTTTACAGAGCTAAATCCAGTAGATATATATCTTGTTAATAGTTTAGTTGGGCGCATACATGTTTCATTCGATAATGGAGAAGGACTTTTTGTGGATAAAAGCGTTGAGTACGCAACGAAGTTATATGAATATGCCAACCCACCACAATGCTTAGCTCAGCACTTATTTATACCAGATTTCTTTGAATATGAGATCAATAAGGAGATACACTAAATGTTAAATCCAGTAACGATTTCACGAGCCATTAAAGAAACTTTTGCGGATTATATCGCTACAACACTCTCTATTGCTGATCCTGTATATGCAGACCTTTTAAAGGGCGAATTGCGAAAAGATGGTGTGATGGTAAAGGGACCATATTTAGAATTGGGGGATTCATATAAGACCGGTTCTACTATTCGCGAGCTTATGGAGAGAAGGGTAATGTCATCGCTCTTCACCTCGCTAGGACAAGGATTTAAGCTCGATCGTCCACTATATATTCATCAAGAAGCCGCTGTTCGGTCTGCATCTGAAGGCGAGAATATGATCATAACGACGGGAACTGGCTCAGGCAAGACAGAATGCTTCCTTATGCCTGTTGTAAACTCTCTATTGCATGAAATCGAAGAAAAAGGACAACTTGATGACGGCGTTAGAGCCATTGTTATATATCCAATGAATGCTTTAATTAACGACCAAGTAAAACGACTACGAGAAATTTTCGTTGAGAGCAGCATTACCTTTGGTGTCTATAACGGCAATACGGAGCAAACAGAAGAAAAGGGCTTAAGGAAGTATAGAAATTCATACGGTTTCGATCCATTGCCTAATGAACGCGTGTCCCGAGACACTATGCGTGAAAAACCACCTCACATTCTTATTACCAACTATTCTATGCTCGAATTTATGTGCATTCGACCTAAGGATGATGCAGTTTTTAAGAGTGCTAAGCTTCAGTTCGTCATTCTAGATGAAGCACATATTTACAAAGGTGCTACAGGAATCGAAGCATCCATGTTGATTCGCAGAGTAGAGGCACGACTTTGTGATAAAGACTACAGTCCGCAATACATTCTTACAAGTGCGACATTAGGTGATGAAAACAGTGATCTTCAAATACTAGCTTTCGGTAAAAATCTTTGCGGTCATACATTTCAAAGGATTATTCGCTCTGTTCCCATGATTCACGATGTCCCCCCAAATACTGAATATTTTAGCTCTAATGAGATATTGGCACTTAGTACAGTTCCGGATGAGCATCTTTTTAATATATGCAATAGTTGCAAACAGTATCATTCGATCCGAGCGGTGTCACACCAACCGCATACGATGGCTGAACTTGCTGAAGAAGTAAAAATGGACGAGACAGAACTGGTTTTTTTAATTGCTTGCTGTGTTCGTGCGGTTAATTCTGATGGTGTTCCGTTGGTAAGGGCAAGATATCACCTTTTTGTGAGAGCGTTGGAAGGGGCTTATATTACACTTACGTCTCCGCATCAAATTTCACTAACCCCTGAAATAGAAATTAATGGCCAACAGGCGTTTGAGTGTGCAGTGTGCACTGATTGCGGGCGGCTTGCAGTTATTGGAATTAACGATAGAAAATCGGGAAAGCTAGTATTACCTGAAAACAGCACTGATCAAAACGCTGAATATTTTTTATTAAAGGATAAGGACGACGGTTCATTAACGGATGACGAATTTGAAGCTATCCCTGATGAGTATGTTCTTTGCGCTAAATGTGGGGTGATTCGCCACATTGGGGATAGAAACATGTGCAATTGTATGGACGAATATGGAATTGAAGTAACAAAAGCTCCGAAACTAAAAGAAAGTGGAAACATTCGTTGCCCTGCGTGTTCCTATGGTGAGTTGCGTAGGTTTTACTTGGGCAGTGAGGCAGCAACAGCGGTTCTTGCGACAGCAGTATATGAAAATATGCCAGATGATAAAGTCCGTCAATTCTTGTGCTTTTCGGACAGTCGCAGCGATGCAGCATTTTTTGCTCCCTATATGGAGCGCACATATAACGACTTCTTACGGCGCAGGGGAATCTGGTATGTTGCTAATCAGCATCGCGAGGATCTAATCACTATGCCTTGGACCCTTGGAACGTTCGCAGATGAACTCGCACGTTATTTTGACGTCAATAAAACATTCGCAGATTTAGAAAAGAACGAAACACTAACTCCCGTTAGCAGACGAAACGCTTGGATTGCTTTGATAAGTGAAATGTTTACCGCTCGTCGTCCCAGTAGCCTATCCTCGCTTGGAGCTATTTCAATTCTTCCCACATGCAATGAGACATTATCACAAGGATTTGCAGGAAAATTCAATTTAACCGTTAAAGATGCTAAGGCTCTTTTAGACTTGTTATTAATGGATGTTGTATTCCATGGTGCCCTTCAAGAGCCTTCTAAAGTTCCTCTTAATGGTGAGGACTTAGAAATGATTTTCTATTCACCATATCGAAAGATGGTTTCCCGATGTAAAACTGGAAAAGAAACGAGTTCCGTAATGGGCTGGTTGCCACGCACTCAAAAGAATGGACATTTCTACACGAATGGGCGTTTACGTAGACTCATTGCTGCTCTTAGTGTTAGTGAAGAGGACGCATATAAAATCGCTGAGGACTATTATACCGTTTTAACCGATCAAGGCATACTTAAATCCCCAAAGCACAAAGCTGAAGGCAGATATTTATCTGCAGATGATTTTGTGATTACTGTTCCAACAACTAATAGGGTGTTCATTTGCAATACCTG
>JAQVPY010000216.1 GCA_028701815.1 Bacteroidales bacterium
CGAGGTATTCACTATGGGCATTTCCGAGGTTGCCTGCATTAGTACTGATAATTGTTTTATCCCTTGAGCGCTGGAACGGAGCATATATAAACTGGTAAGTACCCGGTCCCCAGCCGAGGACGGGGCGTTCTTCAAACATTCTGAGTGCAGATTGCCAGCGGTTGATTCTTTCGAGGTTGGAAGCATCGGAAGAGATATTAGTTATAGACTTCACGTGTTCGATAAAGTTTTGGCTTGAATCCTGACTATTTCTTTCGAGTTTGATTATTATTTGTTCTCTGAAAGCGAAAAACAATGCGAAGAGTATAGCTCCTACGAGAAAGATATGTTTAAATTTGATTTTAAGTTTAAACGCCACGAAGAGAGCGAAGGCGGCGAGGGCACTCAGCCAGGCTGCTCGAGTATAAGAGAAGATAAGTCCTGCGATAAACAGGGCGAGGATACCGAGGGCGCAGAATCTAATCCACGGAGAATATTCCTTGTCGAGGCAGAACATTACGATTGCAGGCAGCATAAATGCGAGCATAGCGCCATAGCATGTATGCTCCGGGAAAAACGGATAGCCGAGCATGACGCTTGAATGCTGAGAAAAGCCTGTACGAGAATGAACTATAAGAGAGTAAACAATTACCACACAGAACGACAAGATATAAGCCCAGTTGTATTTTTTGATATTGCTCTGTTTCTTAAAGACGCGTGCTCCGACGAAATAGCATGGAACGACAAACCATATTCGGGCTGCGAGGTGTTTAAAAGACACTAACGGCAATTCGCTTGAGATACATGTAATAAAATACCACACAAAACTTATTAGTATGATAATAGTAACAGGGTGTCGCCAGAGTTCCTTATTAATCTTTCCGTCATAAAACAGTTTAAACAGTAACATAAAGACGAAGACGAGAAGCATAGGCTCATCGGGCAGAGATACTGACAGCCCGAAGTCGGTATTGCTCAAGCTCATCGACACGGGTGTAAAAAAAGTAATAAGGAGGAGTACTTTATCGAGGGCGAAAAAATACAGACATATTGCGCCGATTAACACCGGTATCAAAACAGGTACCCAATAAATTTCCTTAATAATACAATATATTATTAAAAGAATAAATATTGTACAGAAAGCATAGACGCCGTATATTTTCTGCTTTTCAGTCATTATTTTACAGTCTTTTTATCATTAACATTTTCGACAATCAAAAATGCGATATATGAAAGCAAGAACATCGCGAGACCGGAAAGGACCACGATCACCCATCTGACGGGGGTAGTCTTTTTATCTGCGGGGAATGGAGAAGAGACGATATTTGTATGGGTATATTCCCTTGACAAGTCGGTATAAGCGAGGTCGTAATTTTCGAGGAACTGTATCATAGACACGTTTTGTGTCGTCAGTTGCAGAACATTGCTGTAATCGGCCGGATTCATTGCGGAAGGATAAGCCTGGAGTTTTCCTTTAGCGCCCGACATATCGCCGATGAGTTTCACATCGATGCCGGATTCTTCCAGGGCATTGGAGAGGCTGTCGATAGTTTCCATCCTCCACTCGTAAGTTTTTGCAAAGGCATGAATTACTTCTTCAAATTTTTCATGCTGTGTTGTCCTAACGCGTTGATTTACAAATTCAATAATAGAATTAACCATATCGCATGCCATTTGTGGATCTTTATCGAGAACAGTAATAGAAACGGCCTCATAAACAGTCTGTTCTATTTTCACATTTTTACCGTACGTATACATCATCAAGGCTTTAGCTTTATTTGCATCGCGGGCTATTCCATAATGATCATAAAGATTATATTTCTCAATGATTTCTTCTTTTATGTCGTAAGAATTGAACCACTGCATCAACTGTTCGGTAGGACTTTCTTCCGAGTATTCATAAATATTAGACGGGTACACCACGCCTACCGATTTATATTTCGGAGTGATAAACGTCGACCCTGAAAATATTGCGCCGGCTAAAAAGCCGACTACGACTAATATAATGATATGGTATTTACGTTTCCAGATTACGTTCCATAATTTATTTGCTGCGAAAAAATTATTCATATCTTTTTCTATTTGTAATTCGTTAAGTAATTGTTGATACTGTTTATTATCTTGTTCTTTTTTTTTCTTATCTGTAATGGATTCAAAAGTAGAAGGTTCAACTTTTGGCAATGGGTTGTCATTATGGGCTGTTTCGACTTTTGGCTTAGGGGCTGCTTCAGGCTCGGGTATCGGAGTTGGCGCAGGGTTGGGATCTTGTGACGACGGGGGCTGATTATTGTCGTCATCGCGCGATTTTCTGTCGTTTGACAAAAGAGACGACAAGGAAGGGGTTTTATCGACAGCCACGAGTACCAGCATGGTCATAAAGGCTGCTGCGAAGGTGGATAATACGACGATAAGCCATCTTATAGGATAGGATTTCTTTTCCGCAACAAAAGCATCTGATACGATAAATTTTTGAGGGAGTTCTTCTTCGGCGTCGATTTTAGCTTCTTCATATTTAGCTTTCACAAGGCTAAGCTGAAGTTTATCGTAATCCAGCTGGTCGCGAATAGACACATAAGGCGTACCGTATTTTGCGAGAATCTCTATCTGTTTCTGCAATTCTTTGATGCCCTGAGTATTGTTTTTGGCGATTTCTATTACAAGTTGCTGATTAACCATTTCAGACTGTGTCTCATAGTCGTTAACGCCGAGAGACCTCAACACGGCGAGGGAGTCTTCCATGGTTTTAATCTCGTTCACAAGTCCGAAATACGTCTGTTCAACAATCTTCAGCGCCTGCATAGCTCTATCTTTCTGCATCTGCACACAGGTAGAATCGTATAGCGCCGCGATCTTATTAGCGATATCAGCAGCCATCTTCGGATCTTTATCAAGCACCACTACAGAGACGGCCATAAATTCCGTCCTGCGGAATTTTA
>JAQVPY010000217.1 GCA_028701815.1 Bacteroidales bacterium
ATAATTATTGTAGGACATTTCCTATATATTTGTTCATCTACAAGATATACAGGTATTGCAATGCGATTGTTTTTATATTTATAGAAAAAACAGTTTTCATCAGCACAATAAATCTCTACGCTTTCTTGATCCAAATCAACAATAAAGTCTTCTTCATTTATGGGCTTTCCGCAATATGGACAAGTTAATAGTTGTCTGCACATCTTATTTTTAGTCTTTTTCCCTTTGTCAGGGTCTGCTGTGGTGTCTTGAAATTCTCCAAAATTATTTGGAGTTACACCCCCTCCCACATAAAATCCAATTGAGAAAGGCTCATACCCAAAGGGCGCCCCTTTAGCAAGATATTCACGTCTCACAATCTCTGCGGCCACTATCATTTTTGTAAGCCTATCGCGTTGTTGGGTGGTCAATAAACGCAAGGTATAACGTAGAATTATTGTTACTCCACCATCCTTGTTATATTCCTTTTCATCTTTACAGGTTAATCGCCTCCAACCCATGAGAAATGCCATAAGTCCAAGATACGCTTCCGTCTTTCCTCCACCTGTAGGGAAATAGAGTAAATCGACATACTTTCTGTACTCATCTAAATAATCTGTTATACCTGCTAAATTAAGCAAAATAAAAGCAATTTGAAATGCTCTCCATTCGCTATGATCTTCACTGATAAATTCACCAATATTACACTTAATTCCTTTGCCATATTTCTTAGAGAAGCTATTTATACTCCTTTGCATAAACATGCACTGATTCATAAAACAAAAAGCTTTAAAAGCCGTTTCATTTTTCTCAAGGATTTCAATACCTGACAGAATTCTATCCGCTTGTTTTTTGCACTTATTAATCACTTCTTTCCCTTGACTAACAAACCCCGCTCTTTGCATTTTGGAATCAGAAGTTAATTTATTAATCCAAGAACTATAAGCCGTATGTAGAGATTTTAGCCTCTTGATGCTTTCCTCCTTGTTTTTTGGTTGCATCAAGAATCTCATAGAAAAGGTTCCCTTTTTGAAACCTTCTAGTTCGGCGCTTACTCCTGGTATTTCATGCTCGGGGATAAATTCTGAATATATTCTTACGGCTTCTCCTTTAGCGTCTAATTGCCAGTCTGCTGCGCAACCATGACCACGAGCAAAAATTGGACGGCTTTCATAAAGATACTCATCTTGTATTTCATATTTACGGCATATATATTCCGGAGCAAATTTAATTCCTTCTGGTAAAGTGGCAGAAAGCCTTGTTTGGAACATTATCCCATCTACAGTTTCAACTTCCGCCCTCCTATGGTTAGTAGCATAAAGAGAAACTAACTTATAACCATTGCCTAGCAAATACTGTGAAACCTTTATTATTATACTTGGTTCTGCTTCATATTCTATCGATTTCTCGCCAGTCTTAAGTTCTATAGATATTTCTGATTTTTTAGGAAATCTGACATAAACTTTTCTTGTTCTTTTTTTACCTGTTTTCTCATCATCGTATTCTTGCTTATCAAGAACATAATCCCCCCATTCAAGTAAAGCGGTAAAGCTGTTAGTTTCTTGAGGAAGATAAAAACTCAATCCCAATGATGACTGTTGTTTGAATTTAGAGATATATTTATCTTCATTATCTTCTTCACCAAGCGCATCACTGTCAGCTGCATCTAGTTCGATGTCTTCTTGGTCATCAAATTCTACACGACTTGTAATATCCACTGTATAAAGGTTACCGGTAAGATAGCTTAGCTCAGGATTCTCATCAAGAACTTCTTCTTCTCCATTTCGAGGACCTATTAAATCTGTACGAAGTGAATCTATTACTTTCTGCCTGATTTCACTATGCAAAAACCTCTTCTCTAACTCAGTCATTTCTCTCTCCTATTCTACAATATCGCTTGAAAGACTAAGCGTATATTTTAAAGTATTGCCAGTCATAATATTGTCACCAGATATTAAACGATAATGCCATTTCTTACCATCAGCATCTGTTAATGACGCATATTTGCACCATTCTTCGCCTTCATGCTTTTTCAACAACACATCTGGGTCTCTTATATCATTACTTGCTTTTACTTCTATCATATATTTATCCGTTGTTGTTTCAACTAGAAAGTCAGGGTTATACTGAGATCCTGGCTTATAAAATATACCCATCTGATTAAGTGGCGGCTTAATCCATTTAAGTACATCCTTATCTTCTTCAAGTATAATCGCCATTCTTCTCTCGTCATCGCTATCAAAGCCATATTTATCGTAATATGATTTCTTGAACCCTGTAAATACATATCGCCTTATATTCTTTTTGTCAGCAACTTCTTTATACAAGTTAATTTCACCGTCAGGTTTAGTGACTTTGATAGTTTTTCCGAATACCATTAAGTCCTTCTGAACAACATGAACAATATATGTTTCTGTCTTTATAGAGTCAAGAACTTGATTTCTTATATCCTCTAAAATTATTGCGGCATATCTTCTAACTATTTTCCGTTTCTCAGCATCATCTCCGTCTACTTGCGATAGGTATTGATTAACGACATCTAATACAAGTTCTGCATCATCCGCATCAAATTCGCTAATTGAATCTAATAACATACAAGCTAATGTGTTGACAGGATTAGGGTCTTCTAATATACCTGCATCAAATGATTCTAACAGTTGATTATTAACCACATCATATCTTTCTATTTTGGATGACTCTATTGCAAAATCTCTTACCGTTCGCTTAATAACAATAGGCTTTTCTATATGCATTATTGTACTTGGTGATATTAGAATCTTTGGTACATTAATACATGTTGCTGTCATACGGGTTAGTTTCTTGACAAATTCTTCCTTAGTAGGTATCCCAGCTTTACGAGGCAAAGATACATCAGGTGTACTTTGTGACACTGTTGGTTCA
>JAQVPY010000055.1 GCA_028701815.1 Bacteroidales bacterium
GCGCCTTTGAACGCAGATTCCAAAAAGTGGTTATCGAGCCGTCTTCTCAGGAAGATACCATCTATATATTAAATAATATTAAAGACAAATACGAAAAACACCATCACGTTAAATATAGCGACGCCGCAATTCGTGCTTGTGTGTTGCTGACTAACAGATATATATCAGACAGATTTTTACCTGACAAGGCTATTGACGCCCTCGATGAAGCCGGCTCAAGAGTCCATATAGAAAACGCAGAGAAAGTCCCCGAAGATATTCTGTCGGCCGAAAAACAACTGCGCGAACTCGCTGCAGAAAAACAAGAGGCTAACTCAAGTGAAAAATTTGAGCTGTCGGAACAAATATCCGCCAAGGAGAAAGTCCTTAACGACATGATCACACAATATTGGGATAAATGCAATAAAGAAGTCTCTACAGCCGCTACCGTGGAAGAGGAAAATGTAGCCGACGTCGTCTCCATGATGACCGGTATCCCTGTGAACCGTATCTCCAGCGATGAGACAGGACGCCTACTCAACCTCGAAAAAGATTTGACAGACAGAGTTATCGGACAAGATGACGCCGTGAGCAAAATTGCAAGAGCCATCCGCAGAAACAGAGCAGGACTGAAAGACCCCAATAAACCTATCGGAAGCTTTATCTTCCTCGGACAAACCGGCGTGGGTAAAACGTACCTCGCTAAAATGCTGGCGGAGACAATGTTCGACTCTCAAAATTCGCTTATCAGAATCGACATGGGTGAATATTCAGAAAAATTCAGCGTCTCCCGCCTTATTGGTGCTCCCCCGGGATATGTAGGCTACGAAGAAGGAGGCCAACTGACCGAGAAAGTTAGAAGAAACCCCTACTCCGTTGTACTTCTTGACGAAATAGAAAAGGCTCACCCCGATACTTTTAATGTGATGCTGCAAATGCTCGATTACGGTTTTATGACCGACGGACTCGGAAGAAAAATCGACTTCAGAAATACTATTATCATCCTCACTTCTAATATCGGCTCCCGCCAGTTGAAAGAATTCGGCGGCGGTGTCGGCTTTAACGCAAACTCTGATGATAATATGTCGGAAAAATCCAAGTCAATAATCGATAAAGCTCTGAAGAAAACTTTCTCTCCCGAGTTCTTAAATCGAATAGATGAAGTGATCGTATTTAACACACTGACTAAATCCGACTTAAAACAGATTATCGCCATCGAGATAAAGACTATCGCTCAAAGGATGAAAGACCTTAATATGAAACTCGTCGTTACCGACGCACTCATTGATCATCTTATCGACGACGAATGGGATGCTCAATATGGCGCTCGGCCATTACGCAGAGCTATCCAAAAATATATTGAAGACCCCGTATCCGAAAAAATTATTATCGCTAACTCTAAAGCTAATAAAAATAGCCCATATAAGATTACTGTCGATTATTCCAACGGGAATAATACGGTGACTATCGAAAATATCGGGAATAAATAGCTATCTCTTCTTCCGCGTAAGTTCATATATTCTGAATAATCGCTCATATTGCTTGTCGCACCGCAACAAGTCTAAAAGTCGTTTCTTGCTGCAAACGACTTTTTTTCTGACGTATTGCTGCGAATATCCTAAGACTTTTGATATCTCCTGCGACGACAACTCACGGGAATATAATACGAGTATGTCCTTATGATGTGCCGGCATCTTGTATATGTACCTGCTTACCACTTGTGCCCTCGCCATAACCATAGCATGATTGCCGCTAAACTCATATTCCGACGGCAACTCAGAAGCATAACAACTGTCACTACAGCCTTTTTCTACCGCCTTATACACTTTTCTGTTGTACCTCAATTTCTTGAGCCAAATCTTCCTTGCAGTGGAATAAAGCCATGTATTTATGTTACACCTAAAGTGAATCTCTTCATTATCAGACTGCTGAGCCAAAGCTATTAACGACTCCTGAAAAACGTCTTTTGCATCATCTTCATCACCGCTGTTCTGAAATACATAATATTTTATCGCCGGAAATGCCTTCTCGTATAACGTACCCCAATCTACAACAAATGACTTGTCTTTCTCCTCAAACATTTTTTATGTTTATCTCCCAAAGAGATATTTGTCGGTGAAAATATTTTATTAAGTTATCAACAAAAAGGGTAACACTTTATATTATTTGGGTATTAATATGAAAATATTATCATGAAATACGAAAAATATAATCTTAAATCACTGGCGGCAGAAGACAGACCAAGAGAAAAATTTCTGGAAAAGGGAGCAAAAGCTATGACTAATGCCGAATTATTAGCAATACTTATCCGCTCCGGGTCAAAAGATGAAAACGCTTTGGACCTGGCTCAGAAACTGCTGCGCGAACATAATTTCAGCCTTAGAGAGTTGATGCAGACAGACGTCAACAATCTGACAAAGATGAAAGGAATCGGCAACGCCAAAGCAATAAGTATCGTAGCCGCTTTCGAGCTGGGAATCAGAAGCAACAGCATCTGCAGCTCTTCTGTTACATTCATCAAGTCAAGCTCTGATATCTATTCCATTTTTTGGCCAGTTGTCGGCAACAGCAAATATGAAGAATTCTGGGTGCTCTACCTCTCACGAAACCTTAAGGTAATAAAAAAAGAAAAAGTAGGCCAAGGTGGCGTTCATGCCACCGCTATCGACCCGAAAAGAATCTTAAAAACAGCCCTAGATTGTCTTGCAAGCTCAATTGCCCTCTGCCATAATCACCCCTCCGGAAATACAGAGCCCAGTAATATGGATATCCAGCTTACTAAAAAAATAATCTCAGGAAGCGAACTCGTGGATATTCAGGTGATAGACCATATTATTGTAACTAACGACAGTTACTACAGTTTCGCCGATAATGGAATACTGTGAGCACGCATTATCCTATTTGTAGAGAATCTCCGACATGTCAATAGTAGACGTCTCCCATATATAATCGCTGCTCGGCATAAGCTGCCATTCGAACGAGCCCATTCTATATATGCCCGACGAAAAATTTTCATAACTCGGATATGCATCTACTCTATTGAAAAATATCGTGTTGGCAAGGCCCTGATAACTAATGGTGGAGACATATCTGTAAAAATCGTCGCCAAAGTTATACAGCATATTCAAAAAATAGAAAAATGTGTCAAAACCTAAAAATGCGAACTTGTTCGGCTCACATACATATTGCTCGGCAAAAGCATTTACAAAATCTTCAACACGCCTCGACCTATAGTTTAATATAGCATTGGAACATGTGTGAAAATCAGTCTTTTGCAATGATGTGAAATCGAGGTCCTTATATATCCACGACTTATTCCCGAAAAGATGAATGTCATATTTCCCGCTCATGGTATTAAGACGCGACAGGTTGTCGACAACATCAGAGTGTTCCTCGGCAAAACGGATAACCACATTAGGGCGTACCCTTGACAGATACTTCGTGTAGCCGGCTACCGATTGAGAGGCATAATTAAACATGTTGACCTTATTATCTATATATATATATTCAGTGGGATCTTTCAGTAAAGCATCTTTTTTATAAGTAACGTCATCAACAACAATTCTATCATATAACTCGCCCTCAATAAGAGATGTATCAGCGGCAGAGGCATCGACGAGGATATTATAAACGTCGGCTTTCATATATTTTACCTTTTCGGGGATGGCCTTTGAGAGACGTTCTGTTAGAAAATCTATATCTTTCTGCTGGAAAGCCGAAGGTGTACGGGGCGTATAAATAACAATATTCGAATTCGGGTAATTTGAAAGGATATAGTTTGCAATATATGCCATTTGAGTAGAATTATCCACACTCATCTTAAATGCGTTAAGATAATCGCAAGAGTTGCTTCGAGAAGACATAACCGGATTAACAATTGGAACATTGTGCCGTTTTGCATATTCACAGACAACATCATAAGTACGCTTATAAAAAGGACCTATAATGATATCCATATCTTTTAATCGATTGTCACTGACAAGAGTTTGTGCTTTCTCAACGGTTTCATCTACATCATAGACGAACAATTCGACATTCATACCCATTTTTGTTAATGAGTCTATGGCCATCAAAGCGCCTTGATAGTACTGAACGAATTTGAAGGAGCGAGTCGTGCCAGACTTTACTTTACCGTCGGAATAGCTAACTTCCAACGCTTGAACATCTTCTATGTAAAGTGGGAGCAAAAGTGCTATATTGAATTTCTTATATTGTTTTACGCATGGTAATGAATCGGCAACGAGTATTTGAGATTGCGACGACGGTTGTATAGAATCCCGTCTTAACTGCACCTCTTGGTTTTCTACTTTTTTTAATACTACCGTCTCTTTGATATTAAAGACCGGAATTCTTAGCAGCTGCGATCTTTTAACCGTTCTCGCCGCAGACGGATTATATTTTATAATATCCTCGGGGGTAACAGAATATTTCTTTGCTATAGAATATACTGTTTCTTTGGATTGAACCGAATGGGTGATAAATGTAACCACAGTGTCGTTAACGATAAGGGTCTTATCATCAGCAGCGACATATTTCGTCTGATTTGTACGGTTAAAAAGTTCATTTTCAGGCCTTACAGTCGTTGCTGTATCTTGTTGCCGTACGACAGGTGCCGAAGGCACTATCTCCGAGCTAACGCCAGCAGAGGGTATCTGAATTTTAGGAATTTTAATCGTCGTATTGGCTCTCAATCCTTCGGTTAAGTTGTCATTGACTTTTTTAATATCTTCTATACTAACATTATACTCTTTACTCAAATGATAAAGAGTCTCTTTCGGTTTCACCTGAAGATACAGATAATTAGCGGTATCTCTGACTTCATCTGCGACTTGTTCTTCGGCAGAAACAGCAGGATAATTTTGTGAGTTAAGATCCTTAGCCGGAATCATCAGTAGTTGTCCAACAGTAATTTCCGGCTGCTTCATCTTGTTCAAAGCCATAATTTCGGGCATCGACACATCATATAGCTTACATATAGCATACAGTGTCTGTTTTGCTCTAACGATATGCAAATAATAATACTGACCGTTTACGACCTTTATATTACCTGTCTTCTCGAGGTCCTTATTAAATTTCCCGGTAGTCTGGGCAAAAGACGGACACGACACTACTAAGGCAAACAGTAAAAGCAAAAGGATTCTTTTCATAGCTGTCTGATTATTCCCATTCAATGGTCGCCGGCGGTTTGGAGCTGATATCATATACAACGCGGTTTACGCCTTTGACGTTATTGATTATTTCGTTCGACATTTTTGCGAGAAATTCATAGGGGAGGTGTGACCAGTCGGCGGTCATTCCGTCGGTAGAACCCACAGCGCGCAGTGCGACTACATTCTCATAAGTTTTTTCGTCACCCATGACACCTACGGATTTTACAGGCAACAGCACTGCAAACGCCTGCCAAACATCGTCGTAGAGATTAAAGGAGCGGAGACCGTTAATAAAGATGTGGTCAACTTCCTGCAGGATTGCGACTCTATCAGGTGATACTTCACCGAGTATGCGTATCCCTAATCCGGGACCCGGAAATGGGTGTCGTTTAAGAAGGTGTGAGGGCATATTTAAAGAAGTGCCCACTCTTCTAACTTCGTCTTTAAAGAGACTTCTGAGCGGCTCTACTATTTGCAGTTTCATGTGAGCAGGTAGACCTCCGACATTGTGGTGCGATTTAATGGTTGCTGATGGTCCTTTTACAGAAACTGATTCAATAACATCAGGATAGATGGTCCCCTGAGCAAGCCATTTTACATTGGAGATCTTTGCGGCTTCAGCGTCGAAGACTTCTATAAATGTTCTTCCTATCGCCTTACGCTTAGACTCAGGGTCGGTAATACCTTTGAGGGCAGCATAAAATCTGTCCTTTGCATCTACACCGACTACGTTGAGTCCCATATCCTTATAAGAATCGAGGACATCACTGAACTCGTTTTTCCTAAGCAGTCCGTTATCGACGAAAATACATGTGAGGTTTTTTCCAATAGCCTTATTAAGCAACATGGCTGCTACAGAAGAGTCTACTCCACCGGAAAGGCCGAGAACAACTCTGTCGTTGCCCAATTTATTCCTTAAATCTGCAACAGTAGTGTCCACAAATGAAGCAGGCGTCCATGAACAAGAACATTTGCAGATATCCGCCACAAAATTATGCAACAAGACCACACCTTCCGTAGAGTGATAAACTTCCGGATGAAATTGAATACCATAAGTATCTTCTCCTTCGATATGGAAGCCGGCGACTCTTACAGTAGGAGTACCGGCAATAATTTTAAAGGAGGCAGGTATCTTCGATATCGTATCTCCGTGAGACATCCAGACCTGGGTGTTATCGGATAAACCACGCATAAGCACATCCGACTTATCGATAGTAGTCAGATTAGCGCGTCCGTACTCTCTAATATTGGAAGGATCTACACAGCCGCCGTTTTGAAAAGCCATCAGCTGAGCTCCGTAGCATACGCCGAGCAGAGGACTTTTTCCTCTAATCAACGACATATCTATCTGAGGAGCATCAACGGCCCTAACAGAGAAGGGGCTTCCGGATAAAATAACGCCCTTAGGCTTAAGCGTGTTAAAAAGTTCGGCAGAAAATTTATTATAGGGGTGTATCTCGCAATACACATTTAATTCCCTTAAACGTCTCGCAATAAGTTGAGTATATTGCGAGCCGAAATCCAATATTAAAATAGTCTCAATCATTAAAAATTACTTATCTGAAGAATGTTTATTCGGCTTAATAGAGCTGCTTGTAGAAGGTTCTGCAATAGATTCTCTCATCTTGGTATCAGCCTGAATGTTTTGAAATTTATAATAATCCATGATACCGAGGTTGCCATTGCGGAAAGACTCTGCAATAGCCATAGGAATTTCAGCTTCGGCGAGGATAACTTTTGCTTTAGCCTCCTGGGCTTTAGCTTTCATTTCTTGTTCCTGTGCTATAGCCATAGCGCGACGTTCTTCAGCCTTAGCCTGAGCAATATTTTTATCGGCGTTAGCCTGATCCATCTGAAGAACGGCGCCGATATTTTTTCCTACGTCAATATCGGCGATATCAATTGACAAAATCTCAAAAGCAGTACCGGAATCGAGACCTTTAGAAAGTACAACTTTAGAAATAGAGTCTGGATTCTCGAGGACTTCCTTATGACTTTTAGCAGAGCCGATAGATGTAACTATGCCCTCTCCCACTCTTGCAAGAATTGTCTCTTCTCCTGCGCCACCGACAAGTTGACGGATATTTGCGCGGACTGTAACTCTTGCCTGACAGATCAACTGAATACCGTCTTTTGCAACTGCGGAAACAGGAGGAGTATTAATAACTTTGGGGTTAACCGACATCTGAACAGCTTCAAATACGTCACGCCCTGCCAAATCAATAGCTGTGGCGGTCTTAAAGTCGAGAGACATATTAGCCTTATCTGCGGAGATCAAAGCATTAACCACACTTTGTACATTGCCTCCGGCAAGATAGTGAGCTTCCAGCTCGTTACGGCTTATTTGCAAACCGGCCTTTGTAGAAGCAATCATATTCTGCACAATAACCTTTGGCGGGACTTTTCTCCAACGCATAAAGATAAGCTGCAATAAAGAGATCTTAACTCCGGAGAGTAAAGCTGTGAACCATAATCCCAGTGGAATGAGATATAGTATAAACCATAATAAGAAGATAGCCAGAACGACTATGCCGATGATAATTCCGATATTCATATTCTATTCATTAATTTGTTTGACAATAATTTTATTTCCATCAATTTTAATAATCTCAATGTCAGAGTTATGATCAACAAACTCCCCAAGAGTAGCAACCTCGTAATATTCGTCGCCTAACATAGCCTTGCCCATTGGGGCCAAACGCGAAACGGCCTTTCCCTTCTCTCCGATACTCAATTTTGAAATATTTACATCATTGGCCTTACCGTCTATCTCGTTATGCAACGCGGCACGATTCCATGTTTTGGATTTCATCGTTATGACAACAGACAAAATTGAGACCACTAATGTAACAACTGAAACGACGATCCCTGTAGTAGTGCTGAGAACAAATGACTGCCATATAGCGACGCCAATCATGGCCAATCCGACAACTCCTGCTATTCCGCTGGGTAACACGAGAACTTCGAGAAGCAACAATATTACTCCGACTAAAATCATCAGGATTATCAAAGATAAATTCATATTAAACTTGTTTATTTAAATGCAAAGATACACTTTTCAATAAAAGTTTAATACAAATTATCATTTTTCTTTTTGAGTCAACATTCTGACAAAGAAATATACGGTAAACGCTGCAACAGATATTTGCGTAAAAAGCATAAGGATTAGACTTACTATATTCATATCTCTACCTTTCTTTTTTTCATGTTATTGTCGAAGACTTTAATAGTGATACATATTGCAATCAGGAATAGCACCAAAAGTATTCGTGACATATCTATAAAGAATACCGTATTAATAACCTTCCCCGAATAAAGAGTATCGCCGCTTTTCACATTATCTCCGACAGAGACTTGAAGGATATTGCCCTGTTTCATCATATAGGTCTTAATTTTATCATCAGCCATTCTTAAAGAAATAGTAGCACATTTTTCGCTCTGTTCGATATCTGCGACGATACCGTCTATTTCCGAATAAAAGACATCTGAAAACCATTTATCATTAGGCCCTATACCTTTATGCTGTAACACGCCTACAATACTCGCGTTATCTACCTCCCAACCTCTAAGCCCAATCTTACTCCAATCATCATTCATCGGTTTAATTAAAGACGCTATAAATATTATAATCAACATTGTTGGCGTAACATATTTAAGCACGTACTTAAAAAATACAGGCATCTTCATATCAGCACCTTCATGAATCATTTTCCATCCTTTATCTACACCGATAATCCATGAAAAAAGGATTGTTTCGAGCATAGCATAAATAACGAGTGTAACTGTTCCTCCCCAATAGTCGTACTGATCGAAAACGCCCTCATTATAAAAAAAGACGGTAGGCAGACCGAGCACAAGGACGATAGCGCCAAAGAGCAGGGCCGACTGTTTTTTAGTCATTCTTGACCCATCTTGGAAGAAAGCGGTAAGGTTTGTCCCCATAGCGAGAGAGGAAGTTATCCCTGCGAAAAACAGCAGCCCGAAGAAAGCCACGCCGGCGATAACACTGACGACATCTCCCCATTGAGCGAACAGAAAGGGCAAAGATTTAAAGCCTATGCCAAAACCGCCCATCTGCATCAATTCGCGCACCTTATCAATGCCAAAATAGCCCACAGAAATGGGGATAATCATTGTAGCGCCGATAATAATTTCGCAGAACTCATTCATAAAGCCGGAAGTCATAGAGTTTAGCACTATATCATCATCCTTTTTTAGATAGGAGGCATAACACTGGACACAGCCCATTCCGAGCGAGAGTGTAAAGAATATTTGGCCTGCAGCAGCGAGCCAGACCTTAGGGTCTGAAAGCGACGACAGTTGCGGAGTCCATAAAAAATTCATGCCCACTATACCGTCGAAAGATGCGCCGTTAACGCCGGCTTTAAGAGTAATCGCCTTAACGACAAGAAACAAGCCGAATACAAGCAAAAGCGGCATACATATCTTTGCCATGGTTTCTACTCCTTTCTGCAATCCCCTACTCAAAATCCAGACATTAATAATAAGGCATATCACATATAATACTACGGGCACATACCCTGTCCCTGTAGAGAGGTTCAGAAAGTTGTCGAAGAAAAGCGACACCTGTGTTTCGTTCATCCCTTTAAATGCTCCAACCAGGGAATAGTATATGTACGAGAGTGTCCAGCTCTCAATATAGCAATAATAGGCGGTAATAATAAAATTGGAGAATATTCCGAGACCGCCGACATATTTCCACATTTTGCTTTTTCCGTTTGCCTGAAGTATAAAGGGCGCCGAGTTGACATTCTTACTGCCAGCGTACTTTCCCGTCGACCATTCAATCAGCATCAGAGGTATACCAAGTAAGACGAAACAGATTATATAAGGGATAATAAAGGCCCCTCCGCCGTTTTGGACAGCCTGTACGGGAAATCTGAGAAAATTACCGAGACCGACTGCATTACCGGCCATCGCCAAAATCAATCCCAAACGAGAGCCCCAAGAATCTTTAACTTGAGCCATGATTTGTTATTATGCGAAAACGATTCGTGTTCCGCCGTTATCGACGCCAAGACGTTCAATACTTGTGATAATGGCGTCTTTTCCGGTACTTTCGACAAATTGAATGGCGGCTTGGATTTTCGGGCCCATACTGCCTGCCGCAAAATGCCCCTGATCATAATAAGCCTGTGCCTCATTGATAGTCATCTTGTCGATGGAGGTCTGCTGCGGAGTGCCGAAATTCAGGCATACCTTGGGAACGTCGGTAAGGATAAAAAACTTGTCCGCATTTATCTGACGCGCCAACAGGGATGAAGCGAGGTCTTTATCAATAACCGCGTCAATACCGACTATTTTCGAATGCCTTTCATAATACACGGGGATACCGCCACCACCGACGGCGATAACGATATGGTGACCTCTTGCAAGTTTTGAAATTGCATTTGTATTATTGATAATCAGAGGACGTGGCGAAGCGACAACTTTTCTCCATCCGCCACGATTTTTATCTTCACGATATATATTTCCCGTCTCCTTCATCAATATTTCAGCTTCCTCTTTAGTATAATAAGGTCCTACCGGTTTGGTCGGATTCTGAAAAGCCGGATCCTGCTTGTTGACGACAACTTGCGTAACGATAGTTATAATATCCATAAACTTCTCATTTTCAAGAAGTACGTTTCTTAACTGTTGTTCTATGATATAGCCGATAAAGCCCTGAGAATAAGCCACAGCCACATCAAGCGGCATATCCGGTATCCCGTGAACTTTATTTCCGGCAGCGTTGGCCAAAAGGATATTACCCACTTGTGGGCCATTGCCATGAGTTATAACAAAATTATAATCTCTGTTTTGGAGTTTTAAAAGATTTTCAGCCGCAGTACGGGCATTTCTTTCCTGCTCATCGATTGTACCTTTCTCTCCGCTCTTCAAAAGTGCGTTACCGCCAAGAGCTACCACTGCTAATTTTTCCATAATCCTTCGTTTTGTAAATTAAAAGTGCAAAGATACACATTATTATTCACATACTTGATTAAAGATTAATTTAAAAATCAACTTGGCACAGATGTCTGAAGGGGCTGTGCAATAACCACTAAGTGATATGCATTAATAGCATTTTTGCTGATATTAACCAATTGCTTGAGCTCTTTTCGTCTCGTCTTTCTGTAAAGGCTCTTCCAACTGTCGTGCGCCTCTACAACCATCGAATATCCCTCCTGATTTCGCCCTGTCTCCATATACAACAGCCCCAGACGGAATTTCACTGTTGCCATACTCTCTGTCTCCTGGAAATTTTGCGGATAACGCACACATAATAATTCGAGCAATGCTTTTGCCTTCATATAATAAATTATCGCAGGCTCCTTATCAGCATTGTTATTCATATCAACAATGTCTGCATATTGGATATAGGCTTGTGCCAAAGACGACTGCATCCTGTCAGTATCGCTAGGCTCTATCACCTTCAACAACTCTTCTACAATTCCTATCCTTC
>JAQVPY010000218.1 GCA_028701815.1 Bacteroidales bacterium
TGTCTGACGGTTATACGCACCAATACGCAGTTTTCGATTCCGACAGTGATATGCTTCACTGGTTGCATCAGGCAATCGCAAACGCAAAGGCCTCTATTATCGGAACTTTTCATGGCTTTGATCAAAAACACCTGCAATGCTATCTTGACGCTTTTTGTTATAGATTCAATCGTAGACGTTTCCGTGATGAGATTTTTTCTCGCTTGCTCTCAGCTGTTACTAAATCCCATATCTTGGGTTATGCTGTTTTAACACGATAGGCTTATAATCATTTTGCGTACAGTCAATTCCCCATCGGCGGAAGATTTCTGTAAAGCACTCCATTTCATTTCTGGTCGGTGGAGTTAGATTTTCCGCTATAAATATACGGTTTAAAGCTTTGTATTTGCCCTCGCAGATACCGCTGAATGGCAACAGTTCATGTCGCGGGACTCTTGGCAGCGCTGCGATAAAGTCTGCAATTGCGGAAAGGTCACAGTCGCTGTCATTGAAGCCGGGGATAACCGGCGTGCGTAGCAATAGATTGATCGTGCAGCGGCTGAGTTTTGCAATGTTTTCTAGTATTAAACGGTTCGATTTCGAAGTGGCAGCGACATGCTTTTCATTGTCGATAGACTTAATATCACATATGAACAAATCTATAAGAGGAAGTGCTTTCTCGATATTGCTCCAATCTACAAAAGCGGCACTCTCGACTGCGGTGTTGATTCCTTCCGCTTTGAGCGCTGACAACAGTTCTAATAGGAAATCCGTTTGTATAAACGGCTCGCCGCCGGAAATGGTGACACCTCCGCCGGTTTTATCGTACAAGTCGCGATCAACCAAAACTTCGGCGAGAACTTCATCGACTGTGTAATCTTTGCCGTACTGTTTTCGCGCGCCCGAGTAACATACTTCGACGCAGCAGCCGCAACCGTCGCAGTTGTCGAAAATAGCAGACCGAACTCCGTCTGATTTCGGACAAGCTGATATACACTTACCGCAGCTTATGCACCTCGCGGATTCGAACCCAATCTCAGGCAAATATGACTGTGATTCGGGGTTGTGACACCAATAGCAGCGCAAACTGCAGCCCTTTAAAAACACGGTGGTGCGAACTCCCGGTCCGTCGTGAATCGAGAAATGCTGTATATTGAAGACTCTTCCGGTCATGGCTTCGCTCCCATCTTTGCAGATAGTTCAGTGGTATCTCTTCCGCGTTTCACGTTTTTATTAGTACAGCACTTCTCCAACACCATAAATTGATGTTATTCCCATTCATTAATCAGGTTTTGGGTAATGATTCCGACATGAGCGGGAGTCATGGCACCCCCTCCATGTCGAATGCTGCGTGGCGGATGGGACCAATAATCCGTTGCATTATGGCGCAAAAAATAAGTTTTCGCGCTGGACGCTCTACTACTGTAACCGTAACGGTGCGTGATACTTTTTCGTTTGACATAGGTTCTGTACAACCACGCCTGATATAACAGAACTTCGGGCAAACCTCATTGTGTATTTAACACCAAAGAGAGCATATGCCCTTTTTTACATCATTGATAAGAGCATCAAATGGGTAACCTGCGGTGTTAAAGAAGATGGTGCTGTTTATTATGAAGAACGTTTCTGTTTGTTATAAGCCGTTTAAAACTTGAATATGACAGCATCACCTTCCAAGACTCCACCGTGTTGTTTCAATGCGTAATTAATCAAGCCTTTCGCCGCGTTACGTTTATCGTGCAATGAGCATTGAGGACACAAGAGTGATTCTATATGTTTATAACCGTCATAACATTGAGATTTTAGATACCCAATTGTTTTCTTTCTTGTTTTTGGCCATAAGTGATAGTTTTCGTTCAACAATGGTATCAATTCCGTTATCAGCAGTGAAACCAGATAATGAAAGCCGATTTCATCATCTGTGTCCAGTAAATCCATATAAATTTCGGTTATATCCGAACGTTTCTTCGTTGCATATCTTTCGTTGTCCCATTTTGTATTTACGGGAGGGCCTTTTTCGATGATACTCTTTGCTTGGGCAATGAATGGGTCGAGTATGGAAGTTTTGTCGAACAAGACAATCCCTTCCACTAGGGTAAAAAGCACAGGTATTTCATTTTTAGCAATAAAGTCTCGTAAATAGTCAATATTCATTTCGAGGCTTTCCACAGTAATCCCGCATTGTATCGTATGTATTTTCTGGCAATGGTTTTCGTTTACGATTACCAATAAATCTATATCGCTGTTCGTACTTTCCTCATTCCTTGAGACAGAACCATATAATATTAATGCCAATACATTTTCATCTTCATATAGTTTTTTGGTAATATCTTTAAACAAGTCCTTATGATTCATCATTTCATCCGCCCCCATGAATAAAATAGATATTTCAATCTTTAATTACCCTTTAAATAGGTTTTTCATGCTTGTCATATATAATATACTGCTTTTGAAGCGATCGCAATCGCTTTGTCAAATGAATCCGCGCCAAAATTTCTGTTTCACACCGTGATATATCAGCCAATCTAAAACAGCTGTTGATGCTGACGCGCCTAAAAGGGTGGAACAAATTACGATTTCTTCTCCGTGTTCTACTATTTTATCATATAAAGTAAAAGAAGTCGATCAATAACATCGACTTCTTTCAATAATTTTCCTGGCCAGACTGTCCGAAAAGGAAGGCGGGCATGAATAAATATAAACATAAATCTTTTGTGGCTGCTTTGCAAACTGCGACCCGACTTTCAGCCGGCTCACGGAAAGTGGAGAGACGCAGCTGCTGACGACCGATCCGGAGGCGCGGAGGATGCACTCAAAGGACGGGTTTCACTGTTGCTATAACGTTCAGACGGCTGTGGACGGCGGGAGCCATCTGATAGCCGAATATGAGGTGAC
>JAQVPY010000056.1 GCA_028701815.1 Bacteroidales bacterium
ATGCCTGAACAACTTCCTTATACTGACTCCGTGAATATCGTTAATACCGGCTATGGCGACTGCTCATACAATGCCGCTGTGGAATATGTCGGCGGCAACGGTGGCTGGCTCCAAGTGGAATATGACGGACATTTATCCGGTCATGATGATGTTGATAAACTGTGTGTCATTTTGGATCCTTCTAAGGCTCCAATTGAAACCTACGAAGCAAACATTATTGTAACCCCGGATTTCGAGTATGAAGAACCACTGACCATCAATGTCGTTTTTGAGGTTATCGTCGGCATAAATGAGATCTCCGACGATTTGTCGATTTATCCTAACCCTGCGGAAAATGTGCTGACAGTAAAAGGCACTTTTGAAAACCTCTCCGTTATCTCTGTAGAAAGGAAAAATCTTCTCAATGTAATAAAATCTCAGACAACGGAAGAAATTACCGATGTTAATGTGTCGGAACTTCCCGCCGGCGTTTATTTTATCAAGATTAAAGTGTCGGAAAAACAGATCGTAATAAAGAAATTTGTTAAACAATAGTGATGTCAATGAAAAGGGTATTTCGTTATCTTTATAGCTAAAATGACATTTTGCAAAAAGAGTTTATGATTGTAAAAAATATTACAGATTCGGCTATCAATGCAGTTAAAAGCCTGTATGGTGCCGAATTGCCTGCAGAACAGTTTGTTATACAGCCGACACGTGAGGGGATTAAGGGCGATTTTACTCTTGTGGTGTTTCCGATGACAAAGGTGTCACACAAAGCACCCGCTGCAACAGCAGAAGAGATAGGTGAACGCGTAACAAATGATGTGCCTGAAATTGAAAGCTATTCCGTGATAAACGGATTTCTTAATTTTACTTTGAAAAATAGCTACTGGGTCGATTTCCTTAATGAGAATTATGAAAATGAGACCTTCGGAGGCGGCGAGAAAAACTCCGGTGATAAAATCGTGATAGAGTTTTCATCCCCCAATACCAATAAACCTCTTCACCTCGGACACGTCAGAAATAACCTTATCGGTATGGCCGTCTCAAATATTCTTTCTGCTGCCGGTAATGAAGTCGTCAAAGTTAACCTCGTAAACGATAGGGGCATCCATATATGCAAGTCGATGATAGCCTGGCTGAAATGGGGTAATTGCGAAACTCCCGAGTCTTCTTCTAAAAAAGGAGACCATCTTGTGGGTGATTACTATGTGGAGTTCGATAAACACTTTAAAGAAGACGTTAAACTGCTTGAGAATAAGGGAATGACGGAAGATGAGGCCAAAGAAAAGGCTCCTCTTACGAATGAAACCCGTCAGATGCTCGTAAAATGGGAGGCCGAAGATAAAGATGTTCGCGCCCTCTGGGAAATGATGAACGAATGGGTCTATGCCGGTTTCGATGTTACTTATAAACGCCTCGGCGTGTCTTTCGATAAAATTTATTATGAGTCGCAGACTTACCTCCTTGGGAAAAAAGTCGTAGCCGATGCACTGCAAAAAGGCCTTATCACTAAAGATCCCGATAACTCCGTGTGGATAGATCTGACTAATGAAGGCCTAGATAGAAAACTCCTCCTCCGTAAAGACGGTACCTCCGTGTATATAACTCAGGATATCGGTACTGCCCTTCTTAGATATAATGAGTTTCACCCCGATAAGATGATATATGTCGTCGGTAATGAACAGATATATCATTTCGATGTGCTGAAATTGACTTTAAAACGTTTCGGATATGATTGGGCGGATTTTATTTATCATCTTTCATACGGGATGGTAGAGTTGACAACGGGAAAGATGAAATCGCGCGAAGGCACTGTGGTAGATGCAGACGAACTGATGGATGAGATGAAATCGACGGCGATGGATATAATCCGAGAACAAGGAAAGGTCGAATACGGTACTCGGGAAGCGGAAGATTTATCCGAGATGGTGGGACTGGCTGCGTTGAAATATTATATTTTAAAAGTCGATCCGAAGAAACAGATGCTTTTTAATCCTGCGGAGTCTATCGATTTCAATGGCAATACCGGACCATTTATTCAATATACACATGCCCGCATCAGATCTCTTTTGGCTCGCGCTTCAGCACAGACCGAAACAAATACTCTTGATAATCAATTCAGACTTGATGGCGAAGACATCGTTTTCAATGAAGTTGAGCAACAATTGTTACGTTCTCTGCACGATTATCCGGTGATGCTTGAAAAAGCTGCCAAAGATTATAGCCCCGCTCAAGTTGCAAACTATGCTTTTGAGCTGGCAAAATTATATAATCGCTTTTATCAGGATACTCCTGTTTTGAAGGAGACTGACGAGAGATTGCGCAAGATGCGGCTTATGTTGTCGCTGTTTGTAGCAAACAATATTAAAAATTCGATGAAGTTATTAGGGATAAATGTTCCCGATAAGATGTAATTGAATCCACTAAGATTTTAAAAAAAATAAAATATACATTTATGGCAGACGATAAGAAGATCATTTTTTCTATGGTTGGAGTGGGGAAGATATTTCCTCCAAACAAACAGGTCTTAAAAGATATTTATCTTTCTTTTTATTATGGAGCGAAGATAGGTATTCTCGGATTAAACGGTGCGGGGAAATCTACTCTCCTGAAGATTATCGCCGGCGTAGAAAAGTCATATCAGGGCGAGGTGGTCTTTGCCCCCGGATATTCTGTGGGCTATCTCGAACAAGATCCGAAACTTGACGACGCAAAGACTGTACGGCAAGTTGTCGAAGAAGGCGTTCAGGAAGTTGTAGACGCGTTGGCCGAATATGAAGAGATAAATAATAAGTTCGCGGAACCAATGAGCGACGACGAGATGTCTCAACTTATTGAGCGACAGGGAGAGGTTACTGAACTTTTGGATCATTATGATGCATGGAATCTCGATACGCGACTTGCCAAGGCCATGGATGCCCTTAGGTGTCCCGATGATGACGCTCCCGTTAAAAATCTCTCCGGAGGTGAGCGACGTCGCGTGGCGTTGTGCAGACTGCTGTTACAGGAACCTGACATCTTGCTGTTAGATGAGCCTACCAATCACCTCGACGCAGAGTCTATACAATGGCTGGAACAACATCTCCATCAATATAAGGGTACTGTTATTGCTGTTACCCACGACAGATATTTTCTCGATAATGTGGCGGGATGGATTTTGGAACTCGACAGAGGAGAGGGGATACCCTGGAAGGGTAATTATTCTTCATGGCTTGAACAAAAGACCAAACGTCTTGAGATGGAAGAAAAACAGGCGAGTAAACGCAGGAGAACCCTTGAGAGAGAACTCGAATGGGTGAGAATGTCGCCTAAGGCACGTCACGCTAAGGGAAAAGCCCGTTTGAATGCTTATGATAAACTTGCAGGAGAAGAGGTTAAGGAGAAGGAAGAACGTCTCGAAATTTATATTCCTAACGGTCCGAGGTTGGGCGACAAGGTTATCGAAGCCCATGATGTCTCCAAGGGTTTTGGCAACAAACTTCTGTTTGAACATCTCGAATTTTTTCTGCCCCCTGCGGGAATCGTTGGTGTAATCGGACCTAACGGCGCCGGAAAGACTACGCTGTTTCGTATGATTATGGGTCTGGAGAAGCCTGATGCGGGAGAATTTGTCGTCGGCGATACGGTTAAAATTGGCTATGTCGACCAACAACATCAGGATATAGATCCTGAAAAGACTGTCTGGGAGGTTATCTCAGGCGGAAATGAACAGATGATGCTGGGTGGTAGACTGACCAATTCACGCGCATATATCGCCCGTTTTAATTTTTCAGGTGTAGATCAGAGTAAAAAAGTGGGATTGCTCTCCGGAGGAGAGAGAAACCGACTTCATCTTGCAATGACCCTTAAGAGTGAGGCCAACGTGCTGCTCCTCGATGAGCCTACTAACGACATAGATGTTAATACATTGCGCGCTTTGGAAGAAGCTCTCGAAGATTTTGCCAGCTGTGCTGTGATTATTACTCACGACAGATGGTTCCTCGACAGAGTCGCTACACATATCCTCGCTTTTGAAGGAGATTCCAAGGTGACATTTTTCGACGGCAGCTATTCCGATTATGAGGAAAACCGCCGTAAATCAGGTGTTGATGTCGGCCCTAAAAGAATCAGATATAAGAGTTTATAGGAAATTTATTTGCCGATTTAACGACATCAATAAATGGTGCCGCAGAATATATTATGTACTGTACGAATGGAAAGAAATGCCGCTATCTCTTGGATAAGGCCGAAGAAACACCAATGATGCCGTAATAGTTCTCCCCCGGATATTTATAATAAGCAAAAACTATGTAGGTGTTGCGCGTTTCAGCAAAACTGCCATCAAAATAGGTCTCGTCTATTTCGCCGGTGTTCCCTCTCTTAAGAATATATGTATAGTCCAAATAACCCTGCTTAATATAGAGAGTACCTTCGTAACGTCCCTTTTCGTAGTTATATGTCATCTTGTTGCCTTCATCAAAATGCCACCCGTTGAAGTCACCACAGATGTAAGCATCTTGCCCCTGAAACGGCGCCCCCGTCCTCAAAGTGAAATATGTTAGTACATATTCTCCCTCAGTGCCCGCGTCATTAACATCTCGTACGGCTACCACATAATCGCCGTTAATGTCGTCGCGTAACTTGTATTGCTTGCCGGCAAAAGGCTCTTCGGGGTATAGGGTGATGTGATATTGCGAATATTCAACCTGTATGTCATAAACGGAACGCGTAATCTGTTTCACCGATGTGAGGTCTGCATCGCGAAATTCATTGTTGCCGTTAAATTCAAATGAATTGTCATAATTGTAGAAGATCTTGTCGGCGGAGACATACTTGGGCTGAATACTGCCCTGAACGCTGTACGGCCTGTGATTTTGCCAGACAAAGACCTTTAAATTGTTATACGGGTCGAAAACGGGATAACTTGAGCAATTGATGGAGAAATCGACCTTTTGTTTTGAAGCCAAATACTGCGGATTCTTGCTGAAACCGACCGTGGCAACAATGTCTACAAGACTCTCGTAAACGTAAAATCTTGCAATAAATGTAGGCTCTTCAATACTTTCTTCATATACCACGAGAGCGTAATTTCCTGCACGACTGAAAGCAATGCTCTCGTTGGGAAATGTAAAAGAATAATGGGTGTAGTCCCTCAACGTGTTGAAAGACGACTCGTAGTCTCTTATATAATCCTCGTAATAGTAACCGGACATGTATTCCGATTGCTGCAGCGTCTGCGTAATCTCCCATTCCGGAGTGCAATGATAAAAAGTGTAGGCGTAGTCTTTGCCTGTGATGTCGAAATCGTCGAAACTGCACTCGATCTTTTCTCCTGAATTTAATTCCACTATGGGAAAATTGTCGTTGGAACCTTCTCTTGATATCTGCAGCGTGTGAATGTCTGAATCAAAAATCGTATATAAATTGTCGAAGATGAATTTCTCCGGTGCGGGTTGAGCTTTCGCAACGGCAATAATTATTATCATTGTGATGGCTACAGATATTTTTTTCATAATGGCTAATATGAAGTATTGATTATGCAAAGATATAAAAAATTAATATCTTTGCATCTAAATATTATTTTCTATGATTTACGTAGAACTCTCTGATACTATCTCCAACGCATGCCCCGAACTGATTATCGCAACTATAGAATGTCGGGTGTCCAACTCTGCGTTTAGCGAAGGACTCTGGACGGAAATATCAGCTGCCGAGAAACGACTTAAAGATACTCTTTCTATTGATGAAATAAAAAACAGAAAAAATATTGCTGCCACAAGAGCCGCCTATAAGGCGACAGGCAAGGATCCTAACAGGTATCGTCCATCGGCCGAAGCCCTATGCCGACGAATAACCCACGGCCTCGAACTGTATAAGATTAATACCCTCGTAGATGTTATCAACCTTGTCTCTATTGAAACAGGCTATTCCATCGGTGGCTTCGATGCGGATAAGATCAATGGTACACACTTGCTGCTCGACGTGGGCCGTGGCGACGATGTGTTCGAGGGAATAGGACGCGGACCTCTTAATATCGATGGATTGCCCGTGTATCGCGACACTATAGGCGGTATAGGAACCCCAACCAGCGACGAGGAACGTACTAAACTGTCAGTTGAAACAACTCACCTGCTGATGATAATCAACGGCTATTCCGGCGACAAAGAGGACCTCGTGAAATCGATGAACTTCTCTGTGGAATCACTTGAGAAATATGCCGCAGCAGATGATTTTACAATTCATGTAATTTCAAAAGATTCAGATAAAATTAGTTCTTGTTAATAATAATAACTCGATTATATTGTAGACTATATGATAGAAAAACTACTCGAAAGATATTGCTCCCAACATGATGCTGCCATCAAAACCATAACCCCGATTAAAAATTCCGGCTCCGACAGAGAATATTATCGCGCGACACTCTCCAAAAACGATGCTTTGAAAGATAACTGTGCGACATCTGCCCAAGACGAAACTGTTATCGCAGTGTTTTCTCCAAAAGAGATCGAAATGCGCGCGTTTTTGTACCTTTCTGAAATGTTTGCGAAGGCCGGTGCAAATGTTCCGAAGGTTCTGCTTACCGATGAAAACAACTCCTATCTGCTGGAGGATCTTGGCGATGTTTCATTATTTAAAATGATAATGGAAAATGCAACCGGAGCCGTTGAGCTTTGTTGCAAATCCCTAAAGAAACTCGCTTGTCTGCAGTTTGTGGCTGCAAAAGATATCGACTACTCAAAACCGTTCATCTGTCAGCCGTTTGATGCTACCACTATTATGTGGGACCTTAATTATTTTAAATACTGCTTTCTTAAATCGTATAAGACTGATTTTGATGAGGCAGCTCTGCAACGGGATTTTGATGAATTGACAAAAAAAACGGCCGCCATTGACAAAATCTCTTTTATGTATAGGGATTTTCAAAGTAGAAATGTTATGGTTCGTGATGACGAGCCGTGGTTTATCGACTATCAGAGCGGCAGAAGAGGCCCCTGCGTTTATGATCTCGTGTCGTTTGTTTATCAGGCAAAGGCTGAATTTCCTTATGAAGATAAAAAGAAAATGATTGAGACCTATTATGAAGAGATGTCTAAATATTTAGCTTATCCCCGTGAGGAGTTTGATAAAGATGTTCTTATAGTCCGTCTTGTTCGCAACTTGCAGACACTCGGAGCTTACGGCTTCAGGGGACTTGTGGAAAAACGGCCTCATTTTCTGCAGAGCATCAGTCTCGGCATTAATAATTTAGCTGAAGTGATACCGCTGGTGAGTGACGAACTGGAGCTGCCGGAATTGTCTCGTATCGCCAAAATAATGCTCGATAAAGATAAACAGCAGACAAAAGAGAATGTTGTCGATAATGACAAGTTGGTGGTTGAGATTAACTCGTTCTCGTTTTTGTACGGTTCTGTGCCAACAAATATGGACCATGGCGGAGGCTTCGTCTTCGATTGTCGCGCTTTGCCTAATCCTTATTGGATAGCTGAACTCCGTAGTTTTACCGGTCACGATAAGCCCGTTATCGATTTTTTAAAAGGAAAGGCTGAAATAGGCGATTTTATGCATAATATTGAATCGCTTGTCTGTCAGTCTGTTGATAAATACATCGAGAGGAATTTTAAATTCTTGATGGTCTCATTCGGCTGTTCCGGAGGAAGACACCGCTCGGTATATTGTGCCGATTCGCTTGCCGAGTACCTGCAGAACAAATATGACGACAAAATCAAAGTTGTCGTTCGTCATTTACAGACTAAATAAAGCGAACATGAAGAGAGCGGATTTATTTATTCCGGCTGCCGGCAAAGGCACGCGTTTGAAGGAGCTTACGGCCGATAAGCCGAAGGCTCTTGTGAAAGTCAACGGTATCCCTATGATTGATACGCTATTACAGCGTCTTGACATTCCGGAGATAGACAGAATTATCGTCAACGTGCATCATTTTGCTTCCATGCTTTCCTGCCATTTGACGGAATTTTCTTCTAATGAACGACACCAAATAATTATCTCCGACGAGTCGCAGCAACTTCTTGATACCGGCGGCGGATTGAAAAAAGTGCTGCATATCCTTTATGATTGCGAATCAGGGCGACAATCTTCGATTACGTCTGCAGATGGCCGTTTAGATGGCGATTCGACTTCTTTCAACGATGAGACGGATAACTCCTCAAAGTGGCTTCTCGTGTACAATGTGGACATCTTGTCGGATTTCGATGTGAGACGATTTATTTCGGATGTGTATGATGGCGAAAAGTATCGTAGCAATGCCCTCGCCGTAATGGTAGTCAGCAATCGTACTTCATCGCGCTATCTTCTTTTTGATAGAGATATGCGTCTATGTGGTTGGATGAATGAAAAGACAGGAGAGCGCATTAACGTAAATAACAGTAATGCTATATGCCATAAATTGGCATATAGCGGAATACAGCTTGTGAATCCATCGATGAAGACAGTAATGAGGGAAGACGAAATATTTCCTTTGATTCCGGAATATTTAAGATTAGCGGAGCGATATCCGATTTACGGGTATGATGTCGGCGACGAAAATTTTCTTGATTTAGGGAAGGTCGAAAACATCAAAAGGTATGATTGATATGCAAAATGATACAATAACAACAAATGAAATTCAGAGCGATTTATCGCAAATATCTTTTCTTCGCAGGGTGGCGACGCATCTTGTGGATAAATATTCAGATACGATGGCTGATGTATGTGTGGTTGTCCCCAACAATCGAGCCAAGGTTCATCTTAAAAAGCATTTGAGGGAGTCATTTGTGTCGAGTGCTATCTTTCCTGAAATGATGTCGATAGATGAATTTTTAGTAGAGATGATGGCGTCGGAGAAGAGCGTGTGCATAATTGATCAGGTATCTTTATTGCTCGAATTTTACAAATTGAATTCCGATTCAGCTTTCTCCAATTATATGTCGTGGGCGCCTGTAGCTTTAAAGGATTTCAATGAGATCGACTTATATGAGGCTGATGCGCAAGAGGTGTATACATACATCTCCGAGGCCAAGTTGATAGAAGAGTGGGACATGGAAGGAAAGGGATTGACAGATTTTGAAAAGAACTATGTACAATTTTTTAGATCTTTAGGAGATCGCTACAAAAATTTGCGTGAAGCCCTATGGAATAAAGGTCTCGCCTATACAGGACAGTTATATCGAGAGGTCGCCGAACATATCAGCGCACTTACTCCGAAGATGAGGTGGTCGAAAGTGATTTTTGCCGGATTTAATGCCTTGAGTACATGTGAAATAGATATATTCGATTTCTTGCAGAAGCAAAATGTCGCCGATATTCTCTGGGATGTCGACAACTATTATCTTCATAACATACAGCAGGAGGCAGGAATGTTTTTCCGGAGACATGAAAAGAGGTGGAAAAATGTCAATGAACAGGCTGTCTCTTGTTTCAAGAACGACAAAAATATAACCATTATTGGAGCCTCTGGAAATATCCAACAGGCGAAGATCGCTGCCGACATTTTGCAAAAGAATGATTTCAGAGCTGATGAGACGGCTATAGTACTTGCTGATGAGAGCATGTTGCTGCCGGTACTCAATTCCATCCCCGACAAGTACGATACCTTTAACGTTACCATGGGCGTGCCGTTAAACGGAAATCCCATTGCGGAGTTGGTCTCCGATTTGATGTCGATGCATATCAATGCTATTGCCAATGACAACAGTACTGAAATATATTATAGGGGCAATGATTATGAAAAGGTGGTGTCAAATCCTTTAATACGTAACTTGCTTTTCGCAAAAGATAAATTGGAGGCAGAATTACTCGGGAAATTATCCTTTGACCGTATTATTGTTACATCTTTTAGTGATCTTACAAAAGATTACCCTGCCTTCAGCCCGTTATTCAGTCCGTGGAACGGTAATTCGACTGTGGCCATTAAAGCGTTACTTGAGATAACGTCGCTTTTGAAGCAGACTGCTGATGACTTGAATTTTGAGGTCTTAGTGAGCCTTTCTCAGGTATTGTCTCAGATATTCGTGCATGTTGAAGAATACAAGGTGCTCGACGATGTTTATAATCTATCGCTCATGTTTCATTTTTATATCAGCAACCTTTCCGTCTCCTTCAAAGGGGAGCCGTTGTCGGGATTGCAGATACTCGGGGTTCTTGAGACGCGACTTCTTGATTTTAAAAACGTAATTCTTCTATCCGCCAACGAAGATATCCTTCCGAAGAATGTGCCGTTCAACACGTTTATGACGAGCGAGCTGATACATCATTTGAATATGCCGATGGCAAGGGAGAAGACGGCGGTTTTTGCATATCATTTCTACAGACTCATACAACGCGCAGAAAATATTTTTCTTATTTATAACGACTCTGAAAACGCTTTAAGCTCGAATGAAAAGAGTCGCTATATCACTCAACTGCAACTTGAGATGCCCGATTATAATCCTCACATTAATATAACTGTAGCTAATTATTTCGACAAGATACCTCAGATTTCCGCGCTTGAAAATGAGACGATAGAAAAGACGCCTGAAATCATTGATCTTTTTAGAAAGAAATTAGAAACAAAAATCTCCGCTACAGAGGTGGTGCGGTATCAGACGTGCCGGTTGTGTTTTTATTATATCTATATCTTAGGCATCAAAGACCGTCCGGAGATTATGCCCGTCGATCCTGTGCTTTTCGGCAATATCGTGCATTTCGCTTTAAGTGTTTTGTACGGCCGTAACCTCGGCGTTCCACTCACTGAAAAGATTATTGACACTTATATCGATGATATCTCGTTAACGGTTGAGACGGCCTTCCGGGAATATAACCTGCCGTGTGATGCCGGAAGAAATCTTCTATTAAAAAAGATGGCTGAATATTATGTCAGAGCGATGCTCCTTATTGATAAGAAGAAAGTGACCGATTCCTCTACTATGACTATACTCAAAGTGGAACAATTATTACGATGTACATTACCGGTCAAGCTTACCGACGGCACAACTATCAAAGTGGTACTCAGCGGTATCATCGATAGAATTGAACTTTTCAACGGTCGCCTGCGCATAATGGATTACAAGACGGGAGCCTTTAGCGATTATGAGAGAGGTTATTCGTTTGACATGGATTCAATAATCCTTGAGGGTATAGATGAAAAGCTGATGCAGATATTGTTTTATGCAGTATTAGTCAATGCAAATCGTGATAAGCTAAACCTTAATTTCGAAGAATTATATGTGGGTATCTACCCCTTACGTTATGCCGGTTCCCGCAAGGAGCTGATGCTCGACGTGCCCGTTAATGCTAAATTATTATCGGACTATACTGAATACCTTAAGGATATTTTCCGCGATATGCTCGAATCTACTGAGCCCTTGAAACATACGGAGGACGCTAAGAAGGGACGGCGGTGTATTATTAGGGGTTAGTGGACAGTGGACAGTGGTCAGTGGTCAGTGGACAGTGGTGTCAATGCCTAAATAAGGTTGACCGTTTATTAACTAATTTAATTGATTCATTTTTAAAATTGATTCTGTTTTTTGCAGGTAAATATGAGCTGCTTTTTTCTTGGTAAAATGAGATGGGACTTGA
>JAQVPY010000057.1 GCA_028701815.1 Bacteroidales bacterium
ACACAACTATACCAAGGGCAATTAACAATATGCCGGTAACTAATAGTTCCCACCAATTTTTGATGGCGTTTTTTGTCTTTTCAAAGACGTTTTCCAATCTGTTTTCCATGATAAAAATATTTTAAACACACAATATTGTTTTTTCGATTGTCAAAACACATAAATACGTTATTTGGATAAATATATCAAATAAAAAAGCCTGAAAAAATTTCAGGCTTTTTTATTCGTTGTAATCGGACGATACTATCTCATATAGGGATAGTCGAAATACTTAGGAGGTAAGAAAGTTTCTTTTATTGCCCTCGGGTTTGTCCAGCGGAATAAATTCAACATACTTCCGGCCTTGTCGTTGGTACCGGATGCTCTGGAGCCTCCAAACGGTTGCCAACCTACGGTAGCGCCTGTCGGCTTGTCGTTTATGTAGAAGTTGCCGGCAGCATATTGTAATTTGTTGAATGCTGTTAGAACAGCCTTCCTGTCGTAAGCAAATATTGAACCCGTTAGCGCATACGGTGAGGTGGTGTTACAGAGTTCAAGCGTTTCTTCATATTTGTTGTCGTCGTATACGAAAATCGTCATTACAGGTCCGAATAACTCGTTGACAATGGTAGGCGATTTAGGATCCGTCGTCTTTATGATTGTAGGTTCAATGAAATAGCCCTTGCTCTTGTCGCCGTTGCCTCCGCAGACAAATTCACATGATTTGTCGTTTTTGGCGTTATTGACGAACTTCATGATATTGTCGAAAGAGGTCTCATCAATTACCGCATTCATCAAATTGTGGAAGTCTTTCACATCGCCCATCTTAATTTCGGAGACTTGTTTCTCAGCGTGTTTTCTGATTTCAGTCCATAACGACTGTGGTATATAAGCTCTTGAAGCAGCGGAGCATTTTTGTCCCTGGAATTCGAAGGATCCGCGAACGATAGCGGTAGCGACTTCGAGCGGGTCTGCTGAGTTGTGAACGAAGATGAAGTCTTTCCCGCCTGTTTCACCAACGAGTTTCGGATACGAATTGTAGTTTTCAAGGTTGTTGCCTATCGTTCTCCAGAAGTTGTTGAAAGTAGATGTCGATCCGGTGAAGTGGATACCTGCAAGAGCTCTGTGTTTGAAAGCGACGCCGCTGATAACGCTGCCTGAGCCCGGGAGGAAATTAAATACGCCTGCAGGAACACCTGCCTCCATGTATATCTTGGCAGCATAGTAGTTGGATAAAATAGCTGTAGTAGCCGGTTTCCAAATAGTTGTGTTACCCATAAGGATAGGTGACATGTTGAGGTTGGATGCAATAGATGTGAAATTAAACGGAGAAATTGCATATACGAATCCTTCGAGAGGGCGATATTCTGTCCTGTTTAACTGTGTGGCATCCGATTTCGGCTGGTCGGAATAGATCTGACTTGCGAAATATATGTTATACCTTAAAAAGTCGATTAATTCGCAGGCGGAGTCTATTTCTGCCTGAAACGGATTTTTGCTTTGACCTAACATGGTGGCCGCGTTGATGAGTGCTCTGTGCGGTTTCGCAAATAATTCGGCAGCACGAAGCATGATGGAACCACGCTCTATCCAAGGCATATTTTGCCATTCAATCTTAGCCTTGAGGGCAGCATCTATTGCCATCTGTACCGTTTCTTCAGTGGCACAATGATATGTGGCTAATACATGTTGATGGTCGTGTGGCATGGTGACTTTCTTGGTGACGCCTGTCCTTACTTCTTTTCCGCCTATCAAAAGGGGAATCTCGATCTCTGTGTTCGACTGGCGATCCAATTCTTTTACGAGTGCTTCACGCTCTGGACTGCCCGGCATATAACCTTTTATAGGTTCATTTTCAGGGTTCGGAAATTTAAATAAAGCATTGTTCATAATTCTATGTTTTTATTAAGGTTAAATTTTTAACTTTGCAAAGTTAATCCTTTTATTTAACTTTTGCTATATGAAAAAAATATTATTTCTCCTTTTAGCGGTTATTTGTTCACTATTTGCGGCTTGTACGGATAAGATGCCAGAAAACGCCACGTTTGATGGTAAGCGTCTGATAATTAATGATTCTACTGACGTGTATGAGGTGTCGGCCCTCAATGATGATATTATCAAAGTCGCCTGTAAGAATAAAAATCATTATTCAGACAGAGTATATGCTCCCGTTTTACAACAGCCCGTCAAGGCAAAATGCAGAAACAAAGACGGGAAGCTCACGTTTTCTGTAGGAAATGCTGCTGTGGTCATCGACGTCAATACGATGGATATGTTTTTTGTTGATGATGAAAAGGAGATTAAACTTGCTGCCTCCGACTGTTTTGACATCTATGGCGACACCTGTCTCCTGAGATTTAAGCTGTCGCCCGAGGAGGAAATATACGGTACCGGAGCCAGGGCGCTGCCTTTGAACAGACGCGGATATAAATTTCAATGCTATAACCAGCCCAACTACGGCTACGGTCTCGGCGCAGATTTTCTGAATTATTCTGTTCCGGTGTTTATGTCGTCGAAAAAATATATGATGCTTATAGATAACCCTGCCCGCGCTTATTTCGATATCGGGAAGACAAATCCTGACATCCTTGAATTTGGTTCCAGAGGCGGAAATATGGTTTTTTATTATATTGAAGGCGACGACTATAAGGAACTTTTGAAAAATTATATCACCCTTACCGGTGCACAACCTTTGCCGCCTATATGGGCTTTTGGCAACCTGCAGTCGCGTTTTGGCTATCGAAGCCAGGCCGAAACCGAGGGTGTGGTTGATATCATGAAAGTTCTTGGCTATCCCATTGATGCTATTATCATAGATATCTATTGGTTTGGTCCCGAACTTCAAGATGGCATGATGGGTAATTTTACGTGGGATAAGGAAAACTGGCCCGCCCCTGAAAAGATGATTGAGAAATTTAAGAATAAGGGAGTAAAGACAATTACCGTCTCCGAGCCATATATCACTCGCAAGAGTTTTCGCTATGAGGAGGCCTCTAATCTCGGCGTGCTTTGTAAGGATTCTACGGGACAGACGATGTCAATTCCTTATTTTTATTTTGGTGATGGCGGATTGATAGATATCTTTGATAAAAAAGCTTCCGACTGGTTCTGGCAGTTGTATAAGGCGCAGAAAGAGCTGGGCGTAGCAGGGTGGTGGGGCGACCTCGGAGAACCGGAAGTCCACCCCGATGACATGTGGCACATTAACGGAACTGCTTATGAAGTCCACGGAGCCTACGGCGACGGCTGGATTAAGATGCTGTATGATAACTACGCTAAAGATTATCCCGATGAACGTCTCTTTAAACTCGCCCGTGCCGGTTATGCCGGAACCCAAAAATATGGTATCATGCCTTGGACCGGAGACGTGGGAAGAACGTGGGAAGGTCTTAAAGCCCAGCCACCGGCGATGCTCGGAAGCGGCATGTCGGGTGTCGGCTATATGCACTCCGACGCAGGCGGATTTGCTCAGGGTAAAAGAGATTCGGCGCTTTATACCCGCTGGATGCAATATGCCGTGTTTACCCCTGTATTCAGACCCCATGGCGATATCGCCACGGCACCTAATGAGCCTATATTCTACGATGACCGGACTCAATTTATCGTGAAAAACTTTATTAAACTCAGATATAAAATGCTCCCTTATAATTATACCAACGCTTTTGTAAATATGACGGAAGGAATGCCACTCGCGCGTCCTCTTCTGTTCTATTATGAAACCGACACCGTCGCACGTAATATCTACGACGAATATATGTGGGGTAACGATATTCTGGTCGCTCCTAAAATGCAGGATACCTCAACACTGCATCTCGTATATCTGCCGGAGAAGGGAACTGAATGGTTTGAACTCCTTTCTATGCGCAGATTCCCCGGCGGACAGCGACATTCTATCTCTTATAAGCTGTCCGATTATCCTGCATTCGTCAGAGGAGGTGCTGTTATTCCGATGTATGAGAAACCGATTTTTACGACAGATACTTATTCTCCCGATACCATTGCACTATACTGCTATTATTCAGATAAAGCATGCGATTATAAGACTTTTGTGTATTTTGATGACGGTAAGACTAAAGACGCCTACGCAAAAGGACTATATGCAATACTTGACATACAATCGAAATATACTCCGACTTCAATAGAAATATCTACATCTTATAGATCCAATGACTTATCAGACGAGTTTGTGTCCCCAAAGGTGGTAGAGATGGTGGTGAAAAATATAGCCTCTAAACCGTTGATATTACTCATAAACGGTAAAGAGACTACATGCTATGTGTGGGATGGTAAATCGCATGAAATGCGGTTTTTCTGTAATGCCGAAAGCAATATGGTAGTTAACCTGTAATAACCAAATCAAAATAAATGCCCCCTTACGGAAATATCGCGTATAGCTCTGTCAACTTTTTGATTTCGATATAATTATGTATTGATTTGTCTGTGGGGGAAAATCCCATGGGGTTAAACCAGATGCAGTCGATTCCTGCATTGAAGGCGCAGAGAACATCGGTATCGAAATCGTCGCCGATATAGATACATTCATCTTTTGTTTTTCCTGTCATAGACAATGCGTAATCGACGATTTTTGCATCGGGTTTACGTGCGCCGGCAGCCTCTGATGTTATGACTTGCCCGAAGAATTTGTCGAGAGATGACAGCCGCAGTTTATTGAGTTGGACGTCGATAAATCCGTTGGATAAAATATGTAGCTCAAAGTTTTTTTGCAACTTAGTAAGCACTTCCATGGTATCAGGAAAGACAATGGCTTTTGTGGGCAGCAAGGCTAAGTATTCATCGTTGAGTTTTCTGCATTGCTTCCAGGTGGCAGGCAGCTTAAAATCATTGAATGTATCAATAAACCTGACGGTTTTCACTTCGTCGGCTGTCATCAGATTCAGGCTGAATTTTTTCCAGACGATGTCATTATATTTTGAATACACTTTATAAAAAGTATCAAAATCGCAATTGCAGTATTTTCCGATTTCATATTTGTCGAACAGGTCGTGCATGGAAGCAACGGAGTTGCGTCTGAAATCCCAGATAGTGTTGTCAAGATCGAAAAAAATCGTCGAATATTTTCCTGTTGTCATAGATTCTATTTATGTATAAAGGATAGAGAGTCGGAGAGCCGGCTCTCTATCTAATAAAGTCGGTTATGCTTTATGAACAACTACCTGTGGGTATGCGAAGGATATGCCTTCTTCGTTGAATGTTTCGTAGACGGCTTTAGTCATATCGAAGTAAACGTCCCAGTAGTCTTCGCTTTTTGTCCAGATTCTTACGGTGATGTTTATGCTGTTGTCGGCGAGTTCTCCGAGTCCGATAAATGATTCCGGAGTTTTGAGAGCGCGTGCTTCGCCATCGATTAATTTCTGGATGATAGCTCTTGCCTTATTGTAGTCGGTGCCGTAGTCGACGCCGATAGAGAGGTCGACGCGGCGATTTTCCATCTGGCTGTAATTGACAATAACATTACTGTTTATCGAACTGTTGGGAATTGTAATTATTTTATTGTCGACGGTGGCGAGGGTGGTGTTGAAGATCTGGATAGATTTCACTGTACCACTTTTACCCTGAGCCTCAATGTAGTCACCTACTTTATATGGCCTCAAAAGCAGGATAGCGATTCCTCCGGCGAAATTCTGGATGTTTCCGCTGAGGGCCATGCCGAGGGCGACGCCGGCAGAAGCGAGCAGAGCGGCGAAAGATGTTGTTTCAACGCCTAATGCGCCGAGAACGCAAATAATTAATAAGATAAGTAAAAGAATGTTTATCATGCTCGTCAGGAAAGTTTGAACCGTCGGGTCTATTTTCCTGCGTTCCATGACTGTTTTTGTGATCTTTTTGATGAGTCTGATAAGGAGCATTCCTACGAAATAGATAACTATTGCAGCTATCAGACTTTTTCCGAATGAGGTGCCATATTCAATGACCTGTGACCAAAAAGTTTGTAAATTCTCGTTCATGACTAAAATTTTTAATTTTATTGATTTATAAATTTGTTAAATAATTTTCCTTGATAAGTATTCCGTTTTTCGAGAGCATTGCAGAATATCCTCAGTACCTCGTCGTAGCGCATATCCCATTTTGGGGGGGCGGCTAAAAATCTCGGGGGTACTTCGCTTGCTATACGTTCTATTGCCATATCAGGGCGGAGGCGTTCGATAAAGGCGACTACAAGATCGAGATATTCTTCGAGAGAGAACAGATGGAAGTCGCCAGGGTGCTCTTGAAATTCCTGAGCCATCTTAGTGTTTTTCATTATCTGCAGCTGATGAAATTTTATCGTCTCAAGAGGCAGCAAAGACACTGTTTGTGCTTCAGCTATCATCATTTCGGGAGTCTCGCCAGGGAGACCGAAGATGAGGTGTCCGCCGGTATGGATTTTCCCTTGTCCGATTTCCTGAGTTTTTTCGAGTGCGTCCACAAGAGTTTCGTATGTATGTCCGCGGTTGACTCTTTTAAGGGTTTCGTCGTAAGTTGATTCTATTCCGTATTCTATTTTGATATAATAGTCTTTTGCCAATTCGGCAAAATATTTGAGCTTTTCTTCGTCGACACAGTCGGGACGAGTTCCGATCACTAATCCTACAACATTAGGGAAAGCGAGGGCTTCCGAATAAATCTTTTTGAGGTAAGTCAAGTCGGAATAGGTGTTGGAAAACGTTTGAAAATACGCGAGATATTTTGAGGCTCTTCTATAGCGGGTGAGGTGAAATATACGTCCCTCCTCCATCTGTTGCGAGACTGTTTTTTCGGGGTTGCAATACGACGGGTTAAAAGCGAGCGGGTTGCAGAAAGTGCATCCGCCGGTACCGCAGGTGCCGTCTCTGTTAGGACATGTGAAGCCTGCGTTGATAGAAAGTTTCTGAACTCTTTCTCCAAACAGGTCTCTGAAATACTCCGGATACGACTTATAGCGGTTCATATAGTTTTTTTATATTCTAAAAAGGGCTGCTCTTGGAGGAACAGCCCTAATATTTATTTGTTAATGAGTTCGTTCGTTACGCCTTGGTAACTCTTTCAAGCCATTTAACCATTCCGAACATTATGCCCATTGAGATGAAGCATATTGCGAAGAATATAGCCCAACATTGCCAGATGGGAAGTTTGTTGTACAACAGCGGCCCGATCCATAACAGACCGTTACCCACGGCGGTAGCACCGAGCCATAAGCCCTGGCATAATCCGAGTAAGTTTTTCGGAGCTACTTTTGATACAAAAGACAGCCCCAACGGAGATATAAACAACTCCGCTACGGTAAGGAAGAAGTAGAGGATAAACATGATCCATATACCGGCTTTCATAGGTTCTGCCTGAGCTACTGATAATGCTCTGAATTCTGTCGCTGACGGATATCCTTGAATGCTTGAATAAATTGAAAGGAAGAGGTAGGCACATCCGGCGATACCCATACCGATAGCGATTTTTCTTGGGGTAGATATTTCTTTACCGTTACGTGCAAAGGCACTGAAGATCATCATGATGATCGGGGTGAGGATGATTACAAAGAAAGGATTTATAGCCTGCCAAATTTCTGGCGGGATAGTTGAGGTCTTCACGAAATCTCTCGCGAACAGTGAAAGAGATGTCCCGTTTTGGTGGAATGAGAACCAGAAGAATACCGCAATGCCGAGAACTGCAAATAATGCGTACATTCTCTGCTTAATTTCTTTTGCCATAGCCGCTTTTTCAGCTGCAGTATAAGTGGCGGAAGATACTTCGGCTTTTTTTGCCGGGTTAGGAAGTCTATTCTTCGTGCTCATGAATATAACAAGTGAAATGAGCATTGCAGCTACGGAAGCAATAAATGAATAGTGGATACCTGTGTTGAAGATGTTAAGATAATCCTGACAGAATGTTGCGATATCTGTAGGTATTTGTGTCGTAGATACGGCGATAAGTTCGTTCATCTTTGTCAGTGCTTCGGGAGCCATAGCTACACCTTGTGCAAGATATTGGTGACATAAAGCAGGAAGGTCGGCATTGTAAATCATGCCGTGGACACCTAACCACCACTGTCTCAACAAAGGTGCTACAAAAGGAGCAATTAAACCGCCGACGTTGATGAATACGTAGAAGATCTGGAAGCCGGAGTCTCTTTTACTTTTTGCAAGTTTTAATGCTTCAGGGCCTTTTTTTGCTTCTTCTGTTTCGAAATTGTCGTACATCTGACCGACAATAGCCTGCAGGTTACCTTTAAATAAACCGTTACCGAAAGCGATAAACAGTAGAGCAAAACAAGTTAATGGGAGCAACCAGCCTATGTTTTGTGGAGTGGAGAGAATAGGTATTGATAATACTACATAACCTAATGCCATGATGACTAAGCCTGTCATAATTGTACCTTTGTAATTCTGCTTTTTGTCGGCGATAATACCTCCGACAAGACTGAGAATATAAATACCTGCGTAAAAGAATGAGTAGATTAATGTGGCTTTCTCGTCAGGCAGTCCGAATTTCGAACAGAGAAATAAAACCAATACGGCATTCATTATGTAGTAGCCGAATCGTTCTCCCATGTTACTGAGGGCGGCTGCTAACAGCCCTTTAGGGTGGTCTTTAAACATAGTTATTAAATTTAAGTTAAAAAATTATTTATTCAAATTTTAATCGGCAAATATAGTAAAAAAATATGAATCTTTGCCGCTTTTTGTTATAACTTTGCATCTAATTCAAATACATAATCTATGAGATCTCTGCTCGTTTCAATGATGCTTCTGTCACTGTTGCTTTGTTCTTGCTCCAAAACGAGCAGGATAGAGCTTGATGGAGTTGCTCAGGGGACATATTATCATATCGTATATTATTCTAACAACAATGTCGATTACCAGAATAAAATCGACAGCATTCTGCACGATTTCGACATGTCGTTATCCGTATATAATCCCAACTCTTTAGTCTCGCGTATTAATGCGGGCGACACCACCGTCGTTGCAGACAAGTATCTTATCGACAACTTAAAACTTTCAAAAGAGGTGTATGAACAGTCGCTGGGTGCTTTCGATGTTACGGGCAAGCCGTTATTTGATTATTGGGGCTTTGGCGAAGACGGCAAATGGGGACGTAGAGATGAGGTAGACTTGTCGCGGGACAGGCACTGTGTCGATTCCATTTGTCATTATGTAGGATTTGATAAGATTGCGTTTGATACACTTACGGGGAAAGTATCTCTTCCCGAGGGGATGCAGCTGAATTTCAATGCCATTGCTCAGGGTTATTCAGTCGGTGTAATCTCCGATTATCTTACATCTGAAGGCTTGGATAGTTATATTATTGATATCGGCGGTGAAATTTATGCAATGGGCAGGAGGGGCGACGGTAAGCAGTGGCAGGTGGGTATTGAAAAGCCTGCGGACAGCTCAGAAGGTGAAAGGGTAGTGCAGGAAGTGATTTCTGCCGAAGACATAGCGGTAGTTACTTCGGGCAGCTACAGAAAGTATTATGAGGTTGACAGCATAAAATACTCACATGTTATAGATCCGCGTACAGGATTTCCTGTACATCACAACCTTCTCAGTGTGACGGTAATACATAAAGATCCGGCTTTAGCGGATGCGTGGGCGACGACATTTATGGTTCTTGGGGAGGAGCAGTCGAGATTGTTTTTGGAGACACATCCGGAGATGGAATGTGTCTTTATTTCAGAAACGAGTGGGCAAAAAAAATAGGGACCGTTCATATCTGAAGAGCAGTCCCTAATTAAGCTTATTATAATATGGAAGTTACATCCCGAAGCAGATTCCGAGTCCGCGGGCTGTTTTCATCAGGGCGGTATCGTAAGTTACGAGGTTCGGGGTGCTGATAGCTTCCTGGAGTGTGACATAAGTGATATTCGGGTGGCGGTAAGAGACCATGGTGCCGAATTTCTCTTCGAGTACGAGTTCGAAAGCCTTGACGCCGAATTGAGAAGCGAGCACGCGGTCGTAAGCGATAGGAACGCCTCCGCGTTGCAGGTGTCCGAGAACGGTAGTTCTGATGCTGTGTTCGCATCCGGCTGAAATCAGCTCTTTCTCAAGTTGGAAACCTACGCCGCTAAGCATCCTGTTGCGATAGCCGACCTCATTACTTTCGCGAGCGACGCAGTCGCCATTGACATTGCGAGCGCCCTCAGAGATAACAATATTAATAAAACCGCGACCTTTTCTAAAGCGGCTTTCGATTTTTTCCATCACATTATTGATGTTGTACGGGAATTCCGGCAGCAGGCATATTTCTGCCCCTCCGGCGACGGCAGCGTTGAGGGCTATCCAGCCTGCGTCGCGACCCATGACTTCGAGGATTTGGACTCTGTTGTGACTTGCGGCGGTAGTGACCAGTTTATCCACGGCTTCCGTAGCTATCTGCACTGCGGTTTGGAAACCGAAAGTGCTGTCGGTGGCAGAGAGGTCGTTGTCGATAGTTTTAGGTACGCCAACGATATTCAGCCCTTTTTCATACAGAGCCTGCGAGATCCTTTGAGAGCCGTCTCCATCGATATTAATGACGGCGTCGATGCCGAGGTATCCGATTTTACGGATCATTTCGTCGGAGCGGTCGACAGTGGTCCATGAGCCGTCTTTTTGTTTCACCGGCCACTCGAAAGGGCCGCCCTTATTTGTTGTCTGAAGTATAGTTCCGCCCTGATAATGAATGCCTCTAACGGCAGCCTCATCTAAAACTACTATTTCGGTGGGCTCACGTAATATTCCATTAAAAGCCTCAATAGAGCCGACGACTTCCCAGTCTTTTTCCTGGGATGCTCTGTTTACTACGGCTCTGATTACAGCGTTCAGTCCGGGGCAATCGCCTCCGCCTGTAACAATCATTACTCTTTTCATAAAAACATCTTTTAGTGCCGACATCCGCCGCATAAATCGGGGAAAATCGGCGCGCAAATTTACATAAAAAAAACAATTTTATTCAATTAGAAATAATGATTTCGTTGACGCGAATCCAATTAGGAATGAGAAAATAGAAATCAGGAATTGCGCGAAGCGGGACGTGGTGCGGTTTGTCTTTGCTTTCTACCGCGGAATCATCTTGTGGCTGACCCTCAAAAATTAGTAACGGCTTTTATTGCTGCCTGCTGGTAACCAAGATTGGGCTCAAAAGTGAGTTTCATGTATGGATTCTATTACCTCAAATTGCAGTAATGGCAATTGAGCCGAAAGCTCGTTTTTCAGCACGTCTATTTCCTATAATATTTGTTCTAATTTCTCCATAATATTTTCAGATTGGGGTCGTAGATTGGATATTGAAATTATTATAAGTAACACCTGACATACAGACTCTTATGCTTTTTATTTCACGTTTAATCACTCTGCTATCACATAGGTAAAAGGCGTGATTAGAACTGACCACTGACCACTGACCACTAAATCGCCTACACTTTGCAAGTATTCTTCATTGCATGGAGCCAATGTAGCCGATGAAGGTTGCTGCAAAGCAGCAATGCCGACCGCCTTGGCTAAGTGAACGGAGACGCAGCGGAAGACTTTTTT
>JAQVPY010000219.1 GCA_028701815.1 Bacteroidales bacterium
CTTGGAAACGATCAGCCAGTTGAGGTAGGTGCCGATCGCAAGGCCGATTGCCGTCCAGCCCGCGTTGGCGAGGCCGCTCCAGTACGCCAGCCCCGGCAGACCCATGAGCAGCCAGCCGGACATGTCGGAAGCTTCCGCGCTGAAGGCGGAGACCCAGGGGCCGAGCGTGCGGCCGCCGAGGAAATACGCCTCGGTGTTTTTGTTTGCGCGCTTGGCAAAGACGATGCCAATGACGATGACGACCGCCATGTACGCGACAATGGCAATCAGATGCTGAATGTTTGCAGCAGGCATACGAAAAATACCACCCATCCCTTTAAATTTTCATGTTTGGATAAAAATGCAAATAGTTGTGAGTATTATACGATATTGGGCGGGGGAGTGCAAGAGGGAGGGGAAAAAAGGGGCTAAAGCACCTTGCTAAATAACTACTTGGACTATTAATTGTTATTCAATTATGGTATTATTTCTACATTCAATTAACAGTAAAGGATTAAGCCGATTGAAAGAAACAGTACTGGTTAAATATTGCTTTTCCGGTAAGTGCGCGAGAATTTCTTGCAATATAGATTATCTTTGCATGTCATTACGCAGTATGGAGAATAAAGGTATAATCAAGAATTTGCAGCTATATAAAGTGCAAGATCTGTTTGGTGATAAAGAAGAGGACAGGTACTATACCATTAAGGATAATGGTGCATATAGATTTTGTTTTGAATGTGAGGAGAAAAGAGAAGAAACACAGAAATTTACATTTTTTGCTGATTTTTTATTTCAAACCTACAATGATATTAAAGTCCTTTATATAGAAGTTGCCTCCTCAAATTACGAGTTTGATATTGATTCAAAAACAAACTGTTTAGAAATCATTAAACATACTATTAGAAAACAGATAGAGGACTTTGACAACAGAGATTGTCTATTCGATAAACAATCTTTATATTACGCTACACAAGTTTATCCTTTGATACACGAAACAGAGAATCTATTCAGAGAATATGTAAATGATGTTTTCGTTAAAACATTTGGCCCCAATTGGTGGGACGGGTACGTTGCTCGGGGAATAAGAGAAAAATGCAAGGAGAAGATAAAGGATACTCGCAGTAATGTAACTGCATATATTGACATAAATCCCAATTTACTATCGCTTGAGTTTATGCAATTAAAAGAATTAGCAGAAACCAAGTTATACAAATGGACTCCAAAATTTGACAAACGAATTGAAGATCGTCTAAACAACCAATCAGAGGCTGATCTTTTAAATCTACTGCATGAGCAAACGAGCGTTAAATTTGATTTATGGGAATTGTACTTTGGTAAGTTCCTACCTCCAGACTTTCTAACTATGTATTCGCGACTAGAGAAGAAGAGAAACCATATAGCACACAACAAGCTTCTTGATTGGGAAAGTTACATAAAAACAATAGAAATTTGCAACTATATTAAGCAGTCTTTAGCGACAGCTTATTCCAAGTACCTTTGCTCTAAACCTTCCGAAGAAGAAGAACAGAAAATTGAAGAATTCAATATGTTTGTTGCGTATCAAGAAAGAGAATGTGAGAAAGAAGTGGCTACAAGTGAAACAGGAGTAAAGGTGTGTTCTGTTGAAGAAATACTAGCAATATTCAATGAAGCACTTTATAATCTTTACGATGCAATAAGTGACTATTTCTCTGATAGAAACGACCTAGATTTTTCCAATTTTTTTGAGATAAGTAATGCTGATTCAGAGAGCCAAGTATTCTCAATATATTACAGAATTGATGGAAGAAAAATAGAGATTAAAGCTAACGTTGAAATAGTTGAGACCGCTGGTACCACAAGTGTTATAAATATAACTGTATTAGATGAAGAAACGACGATGGTTACTAAAATCACGTTTGTTAATGGAGAATACGAATACTCTTTTGATCAAGGATGTTATTTACCACTTGTTAGTGATGAGCTAAACGTTGAGGAAGTGAAAGCATCCATTGATTCAATTAATAGTTTTATCGAGAACCAATTTATTAATCTAAAAGAAGAGGCGGCACTTCAGGAACATTTGGCAGTTATGGGAAAGGCTGAAAGTATAATTGAGTCAGATATATATTGCTGCGAATGCGATGAACCCTATATTTGCATTAATAGTGATATTGCACCGATTGGTACGTGCTTGAACTGCGGTGCAAAAAACGTAGTCATCTATTGTTACAATTGTGGTGAACCGGTTGAAGCTGTTTCCAAAGAAGATTATTCGGATGAAGATAAAAATGAGTTTTGCAACTACTGCAAAAGCAAAATGTACGATGATGATTGATTACTAAGTTTTACCACTCACCCCTAAAACGAGCGCTCTCGATCTTCAGCAGCGCCCGTTTTTTCAACCCTGCGCATCCACCCACACACACACCGCCACGGGAGCGTAACCACCACCCCCAACAAACAAAACATCCTTTCTGTCTATAACAGCACAGCAGAAAAGAAAAAAACCATTCAACACTCTACTATTCATTTCGGATAAAAATGCACATATTAGTGAGTGCCATACTGCTTTGCACGGGAAAAGTGCATAAACGAGGGGAGAAAGCCTTTTCGCTTGAACAATATGGTCAATTTGCAAACTTTTAGGTAGTAATACCTGCAATTAGTTGGTATAGTAAACAGTATAGACTGTAACAATAAACGCCTGTCATCTCATAACACGAAAATACCATGCTACGAAAGAATGGCTCTGTTGAATATTGGCTTCGCTGTGTTTTGCGCAAAACGGAAAAAGAAAGGAAAAGAGAATGAAAACGAGACGGCTTATTGTGATGATCCTGGTGCTTGCCATGTTGACCGCTGGCTGTAGCAGCCTC
>JAQVPY010000220.1 GCA_028701815.1 Bacteroidales bacterium
GGGGGGTCCGGTACTTATTATGGCATCTACGGGGTTTTCTTTCAGATATTTTTTCAAAAATCTGACGGAAGGTTTTATCCACAGACAGCGTGCGTCGGGGATAAAGAGGTTTCCTCGGAGCCACACCGACAGGTTTGTCTTCCATGAGGGAGATTCGTTTTCGGATATGAATCCGGCTTTAACCTTATGCTCATGTTTAATGCCGAGAAATTTCTTGTATAGGTTGTATGGCTCTATGATTTTATTTCTCAGGACTTCGGTATCTGGGTTAACGTCTTTTTCGAGCGAGCAGTCTTCTACGGGATATTCGGCGTCTTTTGCGGTATATATTACCGGTTGCCAGCCGAATTCGGGCAGATATTTTGACATCTTAAGCCATCTCTGGACGCCGGAGCCGCCGGATGGAGGCCAATAATAAGTGATAATAAGTACCCGTTTCATTTTATATCGGGTATCAGTTGCTACGCGTTGCCGTCCCCTTATCTTTAAGGATAACGTCGTGAGCGCCGCCTTCTACGATACTTACGGAGGATACGAGAGTTATTTTTGCTTTGTTTTGCAGCTCTTCAATGTTGAGAGCGCCGCAGTTGCACATGGTCGAGCGTATTTTGTTCAGGGTGATGATGATATTGTCGTGCAGTGGGCCGGCATAGGGGACATAAGAGTCTACGCCTTCTTCAAAAGAGAGTTTTGAGGCGCCGCCCATATCGTATCTCTGCCAATTTCTGGCACGGGAGGAACCTTCTCCCCAATATTCTTTGACATAGTTTCCGTTGAGCATGATCTTATTTGTGGGGCTTTCGTCGAAGCGCGAGAAATATCTGCCGAGCATACAGAAGTCTGCGCCCATTGCGAGGGCGAGGGTGATATGGTAGTCGTGGACGATACCGCCGTCGGAGCAGATGGGAATATATATTCCGGTCTCATTGAAATATTCGTCGCGGGCTTGAGCAACTTCTATAACGGCGGTAGCCTGACCGCGTCCGATACCTTTTGTCTCTCTTGTGATACAAATAGAACCTCCACCGATGCCAATTTTAATGAAGTCGGCACCTGCCTCGGCTAAAAATCTGAATCCGTCTTTGTCGACAACATTACCGGCGCCAATTTTGACCTTGTCGCCGAAGGTGTTGCGTACATATTCTATTACAATCTTCTGCCATTCGGTATAGCCCTCAGAGGAGTCGATACAGAGAATGTCGACACCGGCTTCTACGAGTGCCGGAATACGTTGTGCGTAGTCGCGTGTGTTAATACCTGCGCCTACAACAAATCTCTTAGAAGAGTCGAGCAATTCCAGCGGGTGCTCCTGATGAGCATCAAAATCCTTCCTGAAGACAAAAGCAACAAGACGTTGTTGTTTGTCAATTACGGGCAGCGCATTAAGCTTTTTGCTCCAGATAATATCGTTGGCTTCTACTAATGTAATACCCTCTTGTGCCGAGACTATTTTGTCGACGTGAGTCATAAAAGAGTCGACTTTTGCATTCATGTCGGTATGGTCGGGACGATAATCTCTGCTTGTAACGATGCCTAAAAATTTTCCGTGAGGGGTGCCATCTTCGGTTACTGCTACGGTGGAGTGACCTGTACGTGATACTAATTCGAGTAATTCGGATAAAGTATGGTCGGGTTTGATGTTAGAGTCACTGGTGACAAAACCGGCCTTATGATTTTTGACCTTGCGTACCATTTCTGCCTGTGCCTCAATTGATTGAGAGCCGAAGATAAAGGAGACGCCACCCTCTTTTGCTAAAGCGATGGCCATCTTGTCGTCGGAGACAGACTGCATTACTGCCGATACCATAGGAATATTCATGGCAATGGCAGGAGTCTCTTTGCCTTTTTTATATTTTGTAATTGGAGTTTTTAGAGACGCATTCGCAGGAACGCATTTTGTAGATGAGTACCCCGGTACTAATAAGTATTCACTGAAGGTGTGTGAGGGTTCATTGAAATAGGAAGCCATATTGTTTTCAATTTATAGTTTTATAAAATGCAAAAATAATGTTTTTTTGTATATTTTTGCATGTGATTTATGAAAAGCATTAAAATGTATTATAGAATTGTATGTCTCTTTTTTGTTTTTCTCTTCTCTATTAATTCGTTCGGACAAATCGACGAGGATCATAAGTCGTTAGCTGAATATATCCAGATAGCTGAGGAGGCGGAGCAACAAATGGACACCCATTCCGCTGTAAAAGCTTATCAAAATGCCTTAGTCGAGTGCAGAAAAACAAATAGTGCGGATACTCTCGTTAGAGTTTTGTATTCTTATGGGTCTGTACTTACATATTCCGGCGACTATGAAAAGGCAATAGAGGCAACAGTTGAGGCATTTGAAAATACTGATAAAGTTGAGAATTCAAAAGAGTTGAAGGCGATGTGTTTTATGCAACTCGGTATCATTTATTATTTTATGCAGGATTATGATAATGCTCTCGATAATTATTCAAAATCAATGACCCTTGCGGAAGAGCTGGGAAATCAAACAGGTTATTCCATAGCTTTAATTAATGTCGCCAATATCTATCAGGAGAGAGCTGATTTTGAAACGGCGATTAATTTATATCACCGGTGTCTGGATATTCAGAATGATGTTCAGGATAGTGCTACCATTTGCAATTGTCTTTATAATATTGACACCTGTTATGATGCTTGTAACCGTCATGATGAGGCTTTTGCCTTTTATAAGCAGTCGGAATCCGTCGCTTTAGATATCCATGATTATGAGATATATACGCTTTCTTTGTTGAAAATTGCGGAAGAGACAGCAGATAAAGGAAACCTTCAGGGGAGTTTTGATATGATTTCCCGGTGTGTTAATGTCGCAAG
>JAQVPY010000058.1 GCA_028701815.1 Bacteroidales bacterium
TCTAATATGAGGCTCGAATTCATATACGTCGAGGGCTGCTCCTGTTATAACTTTCTCTGTGAGCGCCTGTGCCAGCTCTTCTTCGTTGATGACGGCCCCACGAGCAGTGTTGATAAGATAGGCCGTGGGTTTCATCATCCTAATCTCTTTGCTCCCAATCAGATGATATGTCTCCGGAGTTAAGGGAGTGTTTAACGAAACATAATCTGAAAGTTTTAAAACATCATCAAACGGGACATATTCTGCTGAATAGCGATTTTCGATCTCTTCTGCTACTCTGTGACGGCTATAATAAAGGATTTTCATTCCGGATGCGACAGCACGACGGGCTAAGGCCTGACCTATTCTGCCAAATCCGATAATGCCTAATGTTTTGCCAAACAGAGTGTAACTGATATTTTCCATAATACCCCATTGAGTTTTGCCTGGAATGCGGATCTCGTTAGCGCGTTTTATTATGTCACGTGCGACATTTATCATCAACCCGAAGGCTAATTCGGCAGTGGGCTCAATAACGGGGTCGGGGGTGTTAGTAACAACTATCCCGCGTTCTGTAGCGTAGGGGATATCGATGTTGTTGAAGCCGACGCCGAAGTTTGAAATAATCCTCAATTTGTCGCCTGCAGCTATGATGTCTTTGTCGATTTTAATTGTAAACATCGGAAGCAACGCCTCACAGTCGGGAATTCTTTCAATCATCTCTTTTGGGGAGAAATCTCCCTGCTCAGGAATGATCACATCAAACTTTTCTTTAAGAAGATCAAAGCTGTTCGGATAAACAGCAGATGAAATTAATATCTTTTTCATTGAAATTTATTATTCGGATTTTAAATAGCACTCTCGGCACAAAGGTTCATATCTGTCTGTTTCGCCTAACAATACCTGCTGGGTCCCACCTACAGTCCTGTGCGAATATTGGGCTAAGTTCCCACATTTTACGCATATCGCATGTACTTTGTCTATGTATTCAGCTGATGCGAGTAGATCGGGCATGGGCCCAAAAGGCTTCCGCTGGAAATCCATGTCTAAACCGGCTACTATAACTCTTATTCCTCTGTCGGCAAGTTGATTGCATACATTTGACAACTCATTGTCGAAAAATTGAGCTTCGTCAATGCCAATAACATCAACATCCTCGGCATAAAACAATATCTCTGATGCCGTTTCTACCGGTATGGAAGGAATGCTGTGCTCGTCGTGTGATACTACGTTTACCTCATCATACCTTGTATCGAGTTTCGGCTTGTATATCTCAACACGTTGTTTTGCAATCTTCGCACGCTTCAGTCTACGAAGCAACTCTTCCGTCTTACCGGAAAACATCGATCCGCATATTACTTCTATCCATCCGCTCCGGTGGTCTCGCGACGATTCAAAAAACATATTGAAAAAAGTTAAAAAAAATTAAACAAAAAACTCGTGCAAATTTACTAAAATTTATACCTTAGCAATCTAATTCGTTAAAATAAATATAACATGCCGAAGAATAATTCGATCATTCGCGACCTTGAGGTTATTAATACGTTGACAGGAAAAGTATTAGAAGATGAGGAGCTGAGTTTTCTTGAAATTGATGTGCTAAAAGACAGCCTGAAATCTCTGTATTGTGATGTGAGAGAACTTGAGTTTTCTAAGCTCGAAGAGACGGTTTCAGCCAAACGACCTACCCCTGTGGTTGTAAATTTGTATGATGACTTATCAACATCCACCCGGGAAGAGCCTTCGTCTGAATGTGAGCCGGAACCGGTTAACATACCTGAACTTGATCCGGAAGACATGCCCGATTTTGAAACTGTCCCGGAATCGCATCCGGAACCGGAGCCTGAAATGATACCGGAATCGGGAGGGGAGTCTGCACCGGAAATGGAACCAGCACCTATCGTAGAACCGACTGAAGAACAAAAGTCGGAACAGTCTTCAGAATCAGAGACAGAACATAAATCGCAACATCGTGTCCCGGTAGATATTTTCTCTACACTTGGAACGCCACTGTTCTTTAATAATGAAGATGAGGTACCGGATACTAATGTTGCTCCGGAAGAGCTAACGTCTTCAGATATGGAGTCATCACCACAAATTGATGAAGACGATTCTCTTATATTTGACGAAGAGGATATAGTTGATAGGAAACCAACTGATGAAAAAGAAACCGAGTCTGATGATTCGGAACCCGATCAGCGACTTGATATTGAACCTGAAGTCGAGATGTCTCTTGATATAGAGGAGATATGCGTGAACGACGACATACCTGAAGAGGAGCTGCCGTTATCTGAAGAAGAACCCGTGGAGGATGAAGTTGATGAAAGTCCGAGAGGACTATTCCCTGAGCCGGAGCTTGATCTTGACTTTGGAGATAATACCGTTGAGCCATCAGAGGACGAGCAGCGTCCGTTAACTATAGCCGAGCGACTTAGCGGCGCCAGTAATACTCTCGGAGATCTGCTTGCCGCCACAAATCATAAGGCTGATACTACCGTTGCGGATAGACTGAATATGGATAAACCTGCTAATATTAAATCAGCGATAGGTATTAACGATAAATTCTATTTTATCAATAAACTGTTTGACGGTGACGTTAAATTTTATAATGAGACTATTGATAAATTCAGTAACCTCACATCATTGAACGATGCCAAGATATTGTTGCAGTTGTTGATAAACAAGTACAGCTGGAATTTCAATGATACAGCGTATAAGAAATTTGAAGATATTATCGAGCGAAATTTTGAATAAAGATGAAAAGATTGCTGCTTATATCGTTGTTTTTTACATGTATCTGTGCTTTCGGGCAGGATCTCAGCTATATGAGAAGCGTGATTGACACACTTTCTTCTCGGGAGATGTTTGGTCGCGCTTATTCAAAGAATGGAGCGAAAAAGGCATCTTTATATATTGCGAATGAGTATGAGTGTATGGGAATACAGCCTGTCTCAAGTAGTTCATTCTTCCAGACATTAAAATACCCTACAACCGATTTTAGAAAGATGCCTAAGGTGTGTCTCGATTGTAAAGAGTTGATACCGGCGGTGGATTTTATTGTCACCAAAGCCTCTAAATCAGTGAAAGGGACTTTTTCTATTGTGCCATTTCTCAACGATTCTGTTAAAGATGAGCTTGTTAAGATGAAAGTTATGATGAATGGAGATAAGAATAAGGTTATTCTTACCGATTCATTTCATCCCGAGCTGAAAAACATGGGGCGTATGACTTATGGTGGGACAGTATTTGTTAATAACAGTAACAGGGTTACATGGGCGATGAGTGATGCGAAGGCCATGAAAAGGACTTTTACAATTTATATGCCTAAGGGCGTCATTACAGCTGATGCTAAGAAAATGTATGTTTCTATCAAAAATAAGAAAATCAGGAACTTTCATACCCGTAATGTCGTAGGGGTTATTTCAGGGACGTCTGAAAAAGAAGATTATTTCATGATCGGGGCACATTATGACCATCTCGGGGGATTCGGTGACAACATCTATATGCCTGGGACTAATGATAATGCTAGTGGGGTGGCGATGATGCTGTCGATTGCAAAATATTTGAAGGATAATAACATCTCTCTTCAACATTCTTTGCTGTTGGTCGCATTTGCAGGTGAGGAAGCAGGATTGATAGGATCGACGTATTTTGCGGAGCACCCTCCTGTAGCATTGAATAAAGTTGATTTCTTTATAAATCTTGATATGGTCGGTGGCGGGGCTGATGGGATAACAATCGTCAACGGTACTTCTTATAAAAATGAGATAAATCTCTTAAAAGAGATAAATGATAAAAACGACTACGTTCCTGAAATTCTTTTGAGAGGTCCTTCTGATAACAGCGACCATGCGCCGCTTAATGCCAAGGGGGTGCCGTCGATATTTATTTATACGAGGGGGAGCAATTTAAAAGAATATCATACGATATACGACAATTCACGAAATTTTCCTTTAGATAAGAGCGGCGAACTGATTCGCCTTATCGTTGATTTTCTTGTTGAACTTGATAAAAAATAATATGGGAAAGCTGTTTCTTGTTCCTACGCCGATAGGAAATATGGAGGATATGACATTCAGAGCCGTAAGGGTTTTGAAGGAGGCGGATTTTGTGCTTGCAGAGGATACTCGAACTTCAGGGAATCTGCTTCGGCATTTTGAAATAGATACAAAATTGCAACCATTCCATCAATATAATGAGCATTCCGTACTTGAAAGCGTAATAAATAGAATTAAAGCGGCAAAAACCGCGTGTCTTATTTCCGATGCGGGCACGCCTGCTATTTCAGATCCCGGGTATTTACTGGTGAGAGAGTGCTTAAAAAATGAAATTCAGGTTGAGTGTTTGCCAGGAGCTACTGCTTTGATACCGGCAGTGGCCTGTTCCGGCTTGTCGTGTGAAAAGTTTATTTTTGAGGGTTTTCTTCCTCATAAAAAAGGACGTAATACTCGATTGCAGCAATTGAAAGATAATGCTTATACAACAATATTATATGAATCTCCGTTCAGATTATTAAAAACCCTGGAACAGTTGAAGGAGGTTCTTGGCGATGATCGTAAAGTCTCTGTGGCTCGTGAATTGAGCAAAATGTTTGAAGAATACTCACGGGGTACGCTTGCCGAACTGTGTGAGTTGTATAAGGATAAAACTGTAAAGGGCGAAATTGTAATTGTTATAGAAGGAAATGAAAATTAATTTAAATCTTAATTATATGAAAAAATTATTATTTGGAATCATCTGCTGCGTTTTGATCACAGCGTGTTCTACTAAGACGGAACGTTATACTATTACGGGTACACTATCAGGTGTGGGCGAAGGAACTCTTTTGCTGGTGGAGCGTGTTGACGGTGAGGCGGTCATACTTAATCAGGCAAATTTGGTTGATGGAAACTTTACGTTTAATGGGAGTCTCGATTATCCGAAATATGTCGGGCTTGCAATAGATAAAGACAAACCATTTTATGTGTTTTATGCCGAGAATTCCAAAATTAATATCAAAGGAGATGTTAATATGCCTGAAAGTTTTGTTTGTACCGGTTCGGAATCAAATGATGTTTATTCGTCATTTCTTAACGATTATCAATCTATTGACAGACAGGTGAGGAATTTATATGTTCTTTATGATTCTGCAACGATTTTGCAGGATACAGTTGAGATGGAAAGGTTAGAAAAAGAGTTGGATTATCTTGATATGGATGCACGTAAACAGTTGCTGACTGATGCGGTGGAGAATCATCCCGACAGCCCTGTAGTACCGTATCTGATGTATAGGTTCGCCTTTTTATATGACATGGACCTGGATGCCATAAAAAGTGATTATGACAAGCTCGAAGAAGCGGCTAAGGTCGGCGTCGGCTATGAAAGGCTATCTGAAATGATTGATGTCATGGAAAAAGTTAAAATCGGCCAGCCATTTGTCGATTTCACAATGAATGATGTTAATGGAGACCCTGTATCTGTGTCTGATTTTGCAGGTAAAGGGTATCTTTTAATCGATTTCTGGGCTTCATGGTGTAGTCCGTGCAGGAGAGAAAACCCTAACGTATTAAATGCTTATAATGCATATAAGGATAAGGGATTTGATGTTTTGGGCGTATCTCTTGATGCAGATAAAACAAGTTGGGAGAAGGCAATTGCTGCAGATGGTTTAGTTTGGCATCACATGTCGGACCTTGACCAATGGAACAATGCGGGAGCTAAACTTTATGCTGTAAAATCCATACCCTCTAATGTGTTGCTTGATCCTAACGGAATAATAATAGCAAGAAACATTATGGGAGAAAAACTTTTTGATACTTTGGAGATATATCTGAATAATGTTCAATAGCAATCTTAATATTAAGTGATAAAAGTTTTGTCTTAAAATAAAAAAATAGTACTTTTGCAAAAATTTTTGAGATCATGGCTAAAGAAGTGAATATTTTTGCCGGCAGAGCAACCGAATATCTTGGTAAACAGATCGCTGCCGAATATAATTCGACATTGGGGAACGTTAGTTTCAATGTGTTTTCCGATGGTGAATTTCAACCGTCTTTTGAACAGAATCTTAGAGGAAATTCGGTTTATTTAGTTCAATCTACATTTCCTCCAGCGGATAATCTTATGGAACTGCTTATGCTTATTGATGCTGCACGTCGTGCTTCTGCAAAGCATATAGTTGCTATTGTACCTTATTTTGGCTATGCTCGTCAAGATAGAAAAGATAAACCGAGAGTTCCGATAACCTCAAAGCTTGTTGCCAATTTAATGACCGCAGCCGGTTTGGAACGTCTGGTGACGATGGATTTACATGCCGATCAGATTCAGGGTTTCTTTGATATTCCTGTAGATCATCTTTATGCTTCATCGGTTTTCGTTCCTATTATCAGAAAACTTGGTCTTGACAATATGACCTTTGCTTCACCTGATGCAGGGGGTACAAAGCGTGCGGCTTCATATGCCAAGGCTTTCGGTACGGATTTCGTTATGTGTTACAAACAAAGGTCTAAGCCCAATGAAATAGAAAAGATGGCTCTTATTGGAAATGTCAAGGGCAGGAATGTTATACTTCTTGACGATATGATTGATACTGCAGGTACTATTACTAGAGCAGCCAACCTTATCAAACAGGAGGGCGCAAATAGCGTAATGGCGTTTGCCTCTCATGCTGTTCTTTCCGGGCATGCCTATGAAAAATTACAGGATTCTGCTTTTGACAAAGTGTTTTTGACGGATTCTATTCCATTGAAACAACAATGCGATAAAATTCAGGTGGTTCCTACTGCCGGGCTTTTCGCAGAAGTAATCAGAAAAATACAGAACTGTGAGTCAGTTAGCTCATTGTTCCAATTTTAATATAGTAATAATTTAAATTAAAAAAGAAATGAAAAGTATCTCATTGAGCGGCTCTTTACGTGAGGGCGTAGGGAAAAAAGATGCAAGAAATGCAAGAAAAAACGGTATGTTCCCGGCAGTTGTTTATGGCGCAGGCGAACAATTACACATTTTACTTTCGGAAAAAGACTTTAACAAAGTTATCTTTTCACCCGAAACGTATTTGGTAGTTATCAAAGTTGACGGAAAAGAGATCCGTACCATCCTTCAGGAGGTTCAATATCATCCTGTAAGTGATAAGGTTTTACACGCGGACTTTTATGCTGTCACTGATGACAAACCGTTTACAATCGCTGTTCCTATAAAACTCACTGGTACTTCAAAGGGAGTACTCAAAGGTGGCAAATTACAGCAGAAAGTTCGTAAACTTCACGTTTCCGGTCTTTTGAAAGACTTCCCAGATAATATCCTTGTAGATATTACAACAGTTGATGTCGGAAGCCCTGTAAGAATTGAAGATCTTCATGTCGAGAATCTTTCTTTTGTCGACTCTAAGAGAAATATCGTAGTAGATATGAAGAGTGCGAGAGCGTTAGCTGCAGAAGAAGAACATACTGAAGAGCACGCAGCAGAAGGAGCTGCACCGGCAGCGGAATAGGTTTATTCTTCTCTCAATTAAAAAAGTCTGCTATGGTAACGTGGCAGACTTTTTTAATTATAGACTTGGCTTTTTTCTCGGGTTTTTGTCGAAAAACAATTTATATGAGAATGATGGAATGATAGGGAAGAATGAGAATTGGTATTTATAAAGAATCGCATCAGTATTTAAACCATATTGCCAGTCTTCCGGGGCATAGAAATAATAGTACGGGTTTTGACGGCAATAAGCATTGTATATGGAAAACGTCCACTCGACCTGTCTTCCTCTTTTTGAATATTTTGAATATTTTGCCACAAGGTCTAATCTGTGATACAATTTCAATTTTTCGCTGTTTCGTTCGCCGAAGATAAATGACTTTTCATAATGAATTGAGCCGTCATTATATAAGATGGGTATATATTGTACTGCCAAAACCGGTGTATATGGGAGTCCTGACTGACATATCCAGAGTGCGCTGAACGACCATTTTCTGTTAAGATCGTAGGCTATATTGACAGAAAATGAATGGGGTCTGTTAAAGTCGAAGATATATTCTTCGCCATTATTTATTTCTTCAAATTGTCTTGTCGCGTGAGATAGTGTATAGCTTGCGAATCCGGTCCAATTGCCTGTCGTTTTCTTTAGCATAATTTCCAATCCCATAGATTTACCGGACCCTCCTGAGATCACTTTATTGCGCCAGTTTCCATCGCCAATAATATTTGTACATCCCTCCTTATAAGTGGCGAGGTTATATAATTTTTTATAATATATGTCAACTTCAGCTTCAAACATATTATTGTATAAAGACCCACGCCATCCGAAAGATAACTGGTCGGAGTATGATGACTTAATATCGGCACCTGCTGGGACCCATACTTCGTTATTCATAATATTGCCTGCTGTAAATAGCAGGTACGAATTTTGCGTTACTCGCATATAGGAAAGATTCAACAAGTGATTATCAGATAGTAGTATGTTAATATCTGCACGAGGTTCAATGGATAATTTGTTGTAATCTTTTGTGTAGTAGTGCGATAGCCTTACGCCTAAATTTGCATTTATAATTTTGAGCAGATGTATTTTATTTTCCAGATAGACTACAGAGTTAAGTCCATAAAGAATTTCGGATATATTGGTACTTCCTATGTATTGATTGGTATAGTTATTGGGGTTGCTAATCTGTAATGATACTTGTGCGCCGAATTCCATATTCCAGTTATTCATTAAAGGGTATTTCCAGTTTGACTGTATTCCGATATCTTGAACGGCAGATTGTCCTTTTGTCCAATAATCAATTGTATCCGGACTCATTTCGGCATACAGGTTATATTTGTTTTTCAATCTGTATTTAGAGTAGGATATAGTATTAGAGACGAACAATTTGGGGTTTACAATTCGATTCCATACTCCTGATACCAAAAAATTGCCCCAGACATTACTTGTGCTAAACTTGGAAAGTTCATGCCTGTCTTCTTCTTTCTTCCAAATTTTCAGGTAATCGTCGCCTTCATATATATTAAGATAGAAGCTGTTTTTATTATTCGGATGCCAGGAGTATTTCCCGTTGATATCATGAAATCCGTATAGAATACTGAAGTCTTGAGCTTCGACGTATTGTGCAATTGCGCTAACTCCAAGATAATATAAGTCGATAAAGGTTTTTCTCCCTGTAATTATAAAACTCGAGTTTTTTAGACCTGCGGGCCCTTCAAAGGAAAAGGAAATATCTGTCGCACCGGCGCATAATGAGCCTTTAAAGTTGTTTTTGTCGCCTTCACGTTGGGTTATATCAACGATAGAAGATAGCTTTCCACCATATTTTGCAGGGAACCCTCCTTTGTAAATTTTCAGAGAGTTAATCATTTCTGAATTAAAGACTGACATAAATCCCCCGAGGTGGTTCACATATATTAAAGGAACATTATCGAATAGGTAACTATTCTCGCCTGGATTTCCGCCTCGTACAATCAAGGAGCTTGTAGCCTCATTCATGGGCTCAATTCCAGGAAGGAGTTGAGCTGCTTTCATTATATCTGGTTTACTTCCTATTACTGGTAATCTTTCTATCTCTTTTGCCGTAAGGGTATTAACATTTAATTTTTGATTAATAATATTTTTGGATGATACTATTTCGACTGTGTCTAAATTTGTACTATTATTGAGAAGTGATATGTTTAGAGGAGCTGTTGTGACGTTTTCAATATTTATACGCATGTTTGCATAGCCGGTAAAGGATATGCGTATAGTAGCGGGGATTTCTATTTGCAGGGAAAAGTATCCCAAGTTGTCGGTAGCAACACCTGTTGAAGTACTGTCAATTACTACACTTGCGCCGATAAGTCTTTCGCCGGTAGAGGCATCGCTAACATATCCGGAGATATGGTGCTTTTGAGCAAGAGTAGCCAATGACAACGCTATAGCTGTCATAATAAGTGAAAATCTGATTGCAAAAATAGATTTCATATCGGCTTGGCAGGTGTAGACTTGGGAAGTGTAGTAATTGTTGATGAAAAAGAGCTATTCCCTTTCGTTTTCTCCCCTAAACTTGGGAAGTGTCGCAGTTCCTTCATCTGCGGGACTAAAGTGTCACTGCGGACGATAGAAAGACCTGCAAAGATACCATAGCCGTTAGTAACATTAGAATACATATATTGTGGGACTAAAGCACCAGTCATTATATTACCAATATTATTAATATAATCATCAAATAAATACGCCTGTTTAATAAAGGTGTAATAATCCTCACTAACTGTTCTTAATTCAATGACATATTTTTCTCGTATATCTGAGCTACTGCCTGTTAAAAAGGGCAATTCCATAGTATAAATAGTATCTTGAATAATTTCATTACTAAATACGGGATGATCTGTGCCCTCATTAAGTATTACTTCATCAGTGGGATTATATAGCGGACATTCATAGCCGGGTACATTCTCAATAAAAACCTGATAATAAGTCATAATGTCAGGGTTCGTGTCAAATGAAAAAACCACTGCGGGGTAGGGGCGCCCCTCGTTATCATATCCCCCGATATATTTGACTGTAGGATTGTAAATATTCGATGGAGCCGGGATGTAAGTTTCAGCGCTTAGAGTGTCATGGTTAGGAATAACGACTTCGCATCTATAACATTTATTAATTTCGGCAATTTGGTTTGAAATATATGCTTGTTGATGTTCGTCATAGTTCATGTTCTCGGCAAGGCGACCGTCTATAAAAAGGCTTACATTTGCGTTTTCACATACGGGAAGTCCCGTTGTGTCCGGGTGTGCTGCAAACGAAACATGTATTGTGATAGGTTTTCCATTAATAAGCAAGGCGTTTATAACAGGCACTTGGTCAAATTCAGGCAGTTCTCCGATTATTTTTCTACATGAAGAAAAAATCAAAACCCCAAGTACCGCCACCACTATTTGAATATTAATGTTTTTAAAACGATTAAACATATATTAAAATCTAATATTGATACCTGCTTTAAATCCGAATTTATCGAATCTTTCATATTCTCCTTCACAAAAAATGCCGACGTTCTTTATAAAATTCCATGCAACACCTAAGCTTGCCAGATATAAAAAACCATTATACACATGTTTGTCAAGATCAGATAATCGTTTGTCATACAGAGCTGTGAATATTCCTATACGTGGAGAGATATAGACATCAAAGGCGTAATACTCAGGGTCACAAAATAATGGTAAAACATGAATATTGCATCCTGCGCCATATTTAAAATAATTAATAGATAATGTTGTTGAGTTACCATTTTGTATGTTCTGCTTCTCAAAATATCTATATGTCATAAACGCCCCAACATCAAGCCACTTATTTATTCCGTAAGATCCTTCGATTCCATAATTATGATATATTTCTTTGTT
>JAQVPY010000221.1 GCA_028701815.1 Bacteroidales bacterium
AGAATCCTCATCTTCGCCGCCGTCTTTGAAATATTCATTAAAACTGTCATTCAATGAGAGTAAAACCTCATCAGCCTTGTCGGGAGAATCTATTGTAATAAGAAACAGGAAGTTGTATTGGTAAGAACCAAATTTTTCATCATTTCGGCGAGTATAATAGAAACTGTTTTTTATTTCCGAATTTGCGGGAATGTCTTTGTAAACCGCTCCAATAGAACATAAATCTTCTTTCCATTTAAAAGTTTTGCCGACAGCACTTTTATCCGGAAACATTTTTTTTGCCATACTCTCGGGAATAATCACATTCCATGGTTGCTCTAAAGCGTTTTTATCGCCTTCTATTATATCGATATCGGCAATTGTGATGAATGGAGCATAAACTTGAGAGAAATCAACCTGAAAAGACTCTTTTGCTCCATTAGAATGCGTTATTGTAATTGCCTGATTTTTGTTCCAGCTGAGATCGTCGTACATGGTTGCTGCTACAATATGAGGTGATGCAACCGAAAGCTGATCAATCAGTTGCTGAGAGAAAAGGGAAAAAGCGACAGAGGCGTCCGTATTGTTCACCCTGGCTATTCTGTAAGTTCTGTCGGCATTTTTGTTATAGGAATCATAACCATGCTCAAAAGAAAACTGCGCTATAAGCACGATAAATGCGGCAAAAGCTAACGACAATCCTATGATGTTCAGTATTGCCGAGCTGGTGTAGCGTTTCAGTGTGATGAAGAAGTTATACAGTATTTTCATTTCGTTTATTTTTTTCGTTGCCGGTTGTAGAGATGTGGCGTGACACGTCTCTACGGGATACGGTTATTCTTTTTTGATGGTCACGACCGGGTTGGCGTTGGCGGCGCGCACACTTTGCCAATAGACCGACAGATACGATATTATCATCACGAAAAGTCCTGCGAGGACAAATATCCACCAGTACAGGTTGATACGGTAGATATAGCCTTTCAGCCATGACGACATCAGATAATAACCAATCGGAATGGCTACGATGAACGCAACAGCCACGTAACGCATAAATGTTTTTATTAATTTATTCAATATCTCCTGTTTTGTTGAGCCGAAGACCTTGCGGATGGCGATGTCCTTCTCCTGCTGACGCACATAATATGTACTCATGGCTAAAAGTCCTAAGGCAGAGATAAGTATTGCCAACAGCGTGAATGTATTGACTATCGCAAGCAGCTGTCTCTCTTTGACATATTCGTCTTCAATTAAATCTTCGTAATACTCTCCGCTGAAGATCCCATCGGGATTGGCTTTTTTGTAAGCAACTTTAATCTCATTGATGGCTTCCTGCTTGTCGCCGGTAGTTTTGATGATGGTGTTCCATGGAGAACTTTTTTCTAAATTATAGGTGCCTGTATTTATTATCCATCCGGCAGAATTTTCACGTAAGGCTCCAAAAATCTTAAAGTCGGAATAAACACCTGCAATAGTAAATGTGCACTCGTTTTCAGTATTAGGATTCATCGTGAAATTAGGCGTGTCTTCTGTAATTTTCAACTCTTTCAGGGCATATTCATTAAGATAGACGTTGTTTTTTGCTAGTGGATCTGCCAAATAATTGTCTTTCTTTATTTTAAATCCGAAAATATTAAAATATGCCGAATCACCTTTTATGATTTGGAATGAGACATAACGACCGTTATCATATTGCATGGTGTTGTTGTTACCTCCGTTTAATGGTGTACCATGACCAAGTCCTACAGCCTGAACACAAGGCAGCTGTTTCAATTCGTCCCTGAAAATGGCAATCTGACTTTTATTCTGATAAGTAAAACAATCCATGTTATTTACTACTAAAATATTGTCGGTATTATAATTCAACGGCATGTCAATCATGTGTCTTACTTGAAGAAAGATTGTCAGTGCTGCGATGAGCATACCGATGGTGATGATATTCTGCACGGTGATGAACAACTTACTGTAAACCATTTTTGTCTTGGTACGGAAACTCCCTTTCATGACATCTATCGGTTTGAACTTCGATATTGTAAGAGCGGGGATGATGCCTGATAGCAAGCCAAGAACTATTACGCCTGCAATACATAATAAGATGAATGACGGTGTCATGGCTTCCATGACAGTGAAATCATAGCCAAGAATTTTTGAAGCTGCCGGCGATAGTCCCTCGGCAATAAGGAGAGCTAAAACAAAAGCAAAAGTAATCAGGATGGTAGATTCGCCAATCATCTTAAGAATGATGTTAAACTTGGAAGTACCTAATAATCTTCGTGTTGCCATCTCTTTGGCACGAAATCCGGTCTGTGCTACCGTCAAATTAATATAATTCATGATGGCAAAGAAAAGAAGAGCAAGACATGCGTAAAGCAACATCCTGATAAACCTCCAGTTACCGTGATTCAAATAATGGCTTACGTTATCCGTTCCTGCATCTCCCGTATAAAAATAGGCTTCTTTAAGGGGAATAAAACGTGCTGTCTTATATCCGCCGGTAAACGCATCAGGCTTATAAATCCAGCAATTCTCTTTAAACCAGCTCAGCATATCAGGCTCTTTAGTCTGCAAATCGGCATTTTCCTTGCAAAGGAAAGCTGACGCGCAACAGGCCCAGCTCTGCATTTCTGGTCCATAAGCAGGCGGATAGTTAGCCACCATCCATTCGGAACTGATAAAAACGTCGGCATCTTTCAAGATGGAGTTCTTTATGTTCTCAATTACTCCGCACACAATATAATTGACATCTTCATATTTATCTAACGTGATGACTTTGCCTATAGGATTTTTATTGCCGAAGGCCAGACCGGCGAAAGTCTTGGAAATTACAATGT
>JAQVPY010000059.1 GCA_028701815.1 Bacteroidales bacterium
TATCCCTTCAAAATCAGGCGTAAGGGAACCCTCTATTGGGACTCCATGATCGGCGGCATGAGTTGCATATTTCAATACCTGAGCGCTCTTTAGCAATGCTTTGGTGGGAATACAGCCCCAGTTGAGACATGTTCCGCCGAGTTCGGCCTTTTCAATAACTACAACACTGAAACCTAACTGTTTCGCTCTAATCGCGGCCACATATCCTCCCGGGCCGCTGCCGATAATTGCAATATTATACATAATATAATTTTATTTTGGGTAAATGTATTTAAATCTAACTTTTCTAAATGTATAGTCCTTGGAGACGGGATCCGTCTTTCCTTGAACGCTCGACATATTAGATGATGCGTTTCTGCGACTTCTGGAGGAACAATGGTTTATCGTTCTGCCGTCGTCCTTATAAGAACTGTTCGCAGCCGTAGTGATGCCGTTTGTAGCCGAACAACCTGAAAACGCTGCAAGAAGTAAGGTGGCGCAGGATACTAACAGTAACTTTTTTACAAATTTGTCGTATTTCATCTCTAAAAATTATAACATTTCCACTTCTAATTTCATCTCTTCATATAAAGACGCCCCGACGGGTATCAGCGGTAATCTCAGTACGTTCTCGCAGAATCCGAGAAGCGACATTACTGCTTTTATCCCCGAAGGGTTTCCCTCCTTAAACAGCAGATGGGTCATGTTTAATAATTCATAATGCCTTATTGAAGCGTTTGCAAAATCACCTTTCAATGCCTGATGAATCATCTTGCTGAATTTCTTGGGGAAAGCATTGGCCAAAACCGAAATAGTACCTTCGACACCCACTGCCATCAAAGGAATATTAATACTGTCTTCACCCGATAAAACGATAAATTCTTCCGGTTTATTATTGATGATGTCCATTACTTGATCCATATTTCCGGAAGCTTCTTTCACGGCTACGATGTTGGGTATCTCGACAGCAGCCCTGACACAGGTGTCTGCGGAAATGTTAGAGACAGTCCTTCCCGGGACATTATACATTATAACAGGTGGTTTGCTGGCTTCGGCAATGGCCTTGTAATGGCGGAAAATGCCTTCCTGAGAAGGCTTGTTATAATATGGCGCCGCAGATAAGACGGCGTCGACTTTTAATTTTGAAATGATCTTTACCCTGTCTACGGCGTTCTTCGTGCAGTTGTCGGTACATCCGACAACAATGGGTACCCGTGACGCGGTTACCGCCGAAACAAACTCCACAACCTTCTTTCTCTCTTCCGAAGACAGAGAGGAAGCTTCTCCGGTAGAACCAAGAACTACCAAATAGTCTATCTCGTTGTCGATTAAATATTCAATAATCTTTTCCATGGCGGTATAATCTATACTGCAGTCAGATGATTTGAACGGAGTAATTATCGCAGCTCCCGCACCTGTAAATTCGGTATGTTTCATTTTGTTTTAATTTGGCGCTATATTTAAATATGTTTCTATCGCTTTTGAATAATCCTGAAACTCGTTTTTTTCATCTAAAGAAAGAACAATATCGGCATATATGTGCGTGTCAAGGGATGTCTTGGATACTTTAATATGAGCGTTGGAGAGGACAAACAAATATTTTACCGTAAAAGAACTCTCGTCGGAGAAATCGAAAAGAAAGTCGAAACCCGCATTGAGAAACCATTTAGTCTTCTCCGGATCAGGCTTCCCATAAAAATTTAACTCGTCACGAGACAACAGGGTGGGCTCAAGGGTGTAAAAGCCCGGAACTTCCTTTTTTGTCGAACAATATAATACGGAGACGTCTTTCCCTTCAGCAGCATATTTCTTTGCTAATCGCGTAACATTAAAAAACGATTTTTCATCATCAAGGTTGGTGATAAAGCCAATCTTTAACGCCGAATGCATATCAACGTATTTTACAGTACGTTTACGCCTCCGCGCCATGTCTTTTCTTAGGCTCCTCTCACCTAATATCGCCTTGATGTTTTCCAGAATATTCATGGCAGCAAATTTACATCTTTTTATTCAAATAAATGAAGATGAAAAAAATATTGTTGTTTTGTTCGTATATACAAAAAAAAATATATCTTTGCAAACCGAAAACATGGTGGATGTAGCTCAGCTGGTTAGAGTACCGGATTGTGGTTCCGAGGGTCGAGGGTTCGAATCCCTTCTTCCACCCAAAACAAGATGCGTAATTTATTTTGCGCATCTTTTTTTTTGTTTGGGGATTATTTATTGTATATTTGTACGTTTTTATATTTATGATTTATATGAAACAAAAAGTGGTAATCGTTACAGGCGCCTCCTCGGGAATAGGGTTGGCGACTGCAAAATATTTTGCTTCTGAGGGACATAAGGTCGTTATTGCTGCCAGAAATACAGAAAAACTTCATGCTATAGCTGAAGAAATGCGACAACAAGGAATGGACGTTTTTCCTGTAACAACCGACGTGACAGACGAAAATGCCTGTAAACGCCTTATTGATAAAACGGTCGAGAAATACGGCGGAATAGATGTTCTTATTAATAATGCCGGTATTTCGATGCGAGCCATGCTTGTAGAATGCGACATAGACGTTATCCATCGCGTAATGAACGTGAGTTTCTGGGGAACTGTTAATTGTACAAAATACGCGCTGCCGTATATTATTGAATCCAAAGGAAATATTGTCGGTATCGTCTCAGTGGCCGCTTATCAGCCATTGCCGGCGAGAACGGGATATACCGCCGCAAAATTCGCTATAAGAGGCTTCCTTGATACCGTCAGAATAGAATATAGAAAACTCGGAGTCCACGTCTTGATAGCCGCCCCAGGATTCGTCTCAACGGATATCCGTTTGAAAGCCCTAATTGCAGACGGCTCAGAACAGGGTATGACCCCACGCGATGAAACCAGAATGCAGTCGCCCGAATCTGTAGCAAAACGAATATATAAAGCCGTGAAACATAATAGAAGAAGCGTTGTTATGTCCACTCTCGGCTTCTGGACTGTCCTCCTCCGTCGCTTTATGCCCTCGTTTACCGATTATGAAGCATATAAAATGATGACTAATGAACCGGAAAATCCTATTGAAAGAATTAACGACAAATGAGAATTAAAATAAAATTTATTTCACTGTTTATCATATCTTTGATTGCAGTTATATCTACAGATGGTTTAATTGCCCAGAACGATAACTATTTCGCTGTCTATTTTATTGATAAGGGAAATACAAAGTATAATGCATCAGAGATTCTTTCCTCAAGGGCTTTGGGGAACAGAATACGTAACGAGGTGATAATTGATGACAGCGATTTTCCTGTCGCAGTGGAATATATAAGTGCTGTTGCTGCGGAGACAGGCTGTGAGCCTGTAATGTCTTCCAAATGGCTTAACTGTACGGTTTTTTCCGGCAAAGGAATCGACATTGAGGCTATACGTAAACACGATTTCGTAAAGAAGGTGGAATCCTTTTCATATAATAGAAACAATGATAAGATTATTTCGCGACAGGAAATAAATCCCGTTGATGTCACTATAGAAGTAAGCAACCATCCTGAAAAGGGCAGGGCTTTCGATTATGGGGCTTCCGGAGCGCAGTATCGCTTGCTTAACGGCACGAAATTGCACGACATGGGGTATACGGGGACAGGAGTACTGATTGCTGTCCTCGACGACGGTTTCTTCAGAGTGAATGAGTTGGCCGGTTTTCAGCATCTTTATTTTGGTAATAATATTTATGAAACGATTAATTTTATCAATGACGATAATTTGTTCTCGGTGGGGACTCATGGCATGACGGTGTTCTCTCTTCTTGGCGCATATATTTCCGGAGTAATGATCGGTACGGCTCCGACAGCATCGTTTCTGCTGTATAAAACTGAAGATGCCGACAGCGAATCGCTTCTCGAGGAATATGCCTGGGTGACAGCTGCTGAACGCGCCGACAGTTGCGGCGTCGATATAATCACTTCATCACTGGTATATACTACTATGGATGATCCCGCGGAATCACATAAATACACGGATATGGACGGTGCCACTTGTGTCGTTACTTTGGGTGCCGAAGCGGCCGCTTCTAAAGGTATTCTTGTCATCAATAGTGCCGGAAATCACGGTCTTGACGAATGGCATTATATCGGAGCTCCTGCTGATGGCACCAATGTCGTTGCCGTCGGTGGCGTGCATGCAGACAGTACGACCTGGCTTGACAGTTCTCGAGGTCCTACTGCCGACGGTAGAATTAAACCCGACATCTGTGCACAGTCGTGCGCTGTTGTCCTGCTCGATCCAATAAGCGGCTCGGGTACTTTTACTATGTCAGGGACTTCCTTCTGTGCGCCTGTCATCGCCGGATTCGCAGCCTGTCTTATGCAGGCACATCCCCATGCTTCTACCGCTGAAATTAAAAGCTCAATATATTATTCAGCTAATAAATGCAGTAACCCTGATAACGATTACGGCAGGGGTATCCCTAATTTTTATCGCGCTTATAATGTGTGTGGCCTCGAGGATTTCTCTGAAGACGAATCCGCTACTGCTGCTATTAAGGTATTTCCTAATCCGGCAGGGCAGAAACTGTTTATCCAAAGTGAAGATGACGATATTGTAAGAGTTAGAATTATGAACATATCGGGTGGAATCCTTACAGATTATTATTTCAACAACGAGATAAATGTTACCGTTGATATCAATGGATTAAAATGTGGTACATACCTCGTATCTGTTGTCGATAAAACAGGCCACATGTTTACCAAAAAAATAATAAAATCCAGGTAAAAAACATAAATGTCTGTTTACAAACATAAACAGACAATCATATACAAAAGCTATTTCACAAAGGTATCGTACGTTCCATCTGTAAACAAAACAAGAATCGACTTAATCTCCTTAGAATTAAATTTTTTAAGGTGAGACGCGTAGTCTACTTCAGGGGGTAAAGAGCCTTGTGCGGGTGTCTTATGATACCCCGATGTAGATGCATGAGATGTCGAATTATGTGCAGCATCTGAATCTTCCGATGATCGCCCCGTCTCATTTATTGCAGATGATACCAAATTATTGTTTAGTACCCTTTCGTCGTTGTCAATGGTAATGTCTGAGCTATTATCAATCATTTCACCTGATCCATTAAGAAGCCATGCGGAACTAATTTCAGGATAGGTGTTTAGGATTTTGAGTATAATCTCCAAACTTGGGTTATTCCTTCCTGAAAGTATGTGTGATAGTGTGGAGCGTTGTATCCCTATGGCATTTGCAAATTGTGACTGCGTTAGGTGCTTCGTTTCGATGATCGTTGTTATCCTTTTTAACATTGTTGCCGGTATTTTTTATTTTCGTTTACAAAGATAAACAAAATATTCAATATGTTATGTGTATTTTTGTAAACACAGTTGATGTTTTTGCTGTTTACAACTGTGAAATGTTACTATAAGTATGTTCGATGATTTTCATGATTTGAGAGGCAAAAGTATTAAATCTCTTAATAAAAAATACTATCTTTGCAAAGTTTGGAATTAATGCCAAGAATGATTGATTGTATGATAGAATATCAAAATAATTTACAAACGCTTAGACTTAAAGAATTGCTATATTCGGCAAAAAATGTAGTCTTCTGTTCTCATAGTTCACCCGATGGTGATGCTGTCGGCTGCCTTCTTGCATTCGCTAATTTTTTTGACGGAATAAAGAATTATTCGTTCGTTTTACCCGACCCATGCCCCGAATTTCTTAGATGGATGCCACTCTGCGACAGAATACTCGATTCGCATAATAACCCTGCCGAGTTGAATAAAGCCTTTGAAACGGCCGACTTGCTTGTCGCCCTTGATTTTAATGACCCGGGGCGTCTTAAATCTCTCTCCGAAATATTTCTCTCATCTAATGCACTTAAAGTTTGTATCGATCATCACCCGCTCGTATATGATAAATATGATGCTCTTATTTGCACAGTCAATACTTCTTCGGCATCGGAACTCGTATATCAGTTCCTGATGGATTGCTCCTCCGATCATCCTATAGATAAGAATACTGCGACTGCCATTTATACCGGTATTATTACCGATACGGGCTCACTAAGCTTTAGCTGTAATCATCCTTCGACTTATTCCGCACTCGTTAACCTCGTAAATGCTGGCGTAGATGGTGCGTATGTGCATACTATGGTGTTTGATAATTACCCGTGTGAACGAACAAAACTCCTCGGATATGTCCTGAATGATAAACTTATTGTGAATCCTCAAAGACATTTTGCTTATTATGCTATCTCTCTTGAGGAACTTGACAGGTTCGCTTATCGCGACGGATATATGGAGGGCTTTATCAATTATGCTCTGAATAATAGAAATGTCAAACTCGCCGCCTCTTTTGTGGAACAGAACGACCGAGTGCGCATTTCCTTGCGCTCAAAAGGGCGTACTGATGTTAATAAACTTGCTATGGAGCATTTTAATGGCGGCGGTCATGTGAATGCCTCCGGCGGAAGTTGGTATGTCGATACGGGCTCTGCAATTGAACTGTTTCTTGAAGTAGTGGATAATTATATCTGTGATTAAACCATTTATGAATAAAATACCCTTAAAACGATTGAGCTTTTTATGCTCGTTTTTTGTCGCCGTATTCCTGTTAATTTGCTCCTGTACCAGAAATAAGGAGACGTCTGCCGGACCTACTGCTTCTGATGATAATGTGCTGTTTCCCGTTGATGAGCAAACACTGGAAAATGCTAACCGTGATGCTGTAAGAAAAGAGAATATTCAAATAGGCGACTTTATCGAAAGATACGGATGGAATAATATGAAAGAATCCGGCACAGGATTGAGATATTGGATATATTCGTCAGTCGATGATAAGGCGACAAAGGTGGAAAAGGGGAGTATGGTTCTGCTTGATTACTCTATCGTCTTTTTAAACGGAGATACCGTATATTCTTCAAACCGCGACGGAGTTAAGGAGTTTGTGATCGGCCGCTCTAATGAAATATCCGGTCTCGAAGAAGGCCTGATGCTTATGCATAAGGGAGATAAGGCGAAACTGATCGTCCCCTCCTTTTTGGCTTATGGTATTACAGGAGATTTTAATAAAATTTCGATTAAAAATACTCTGGTATATGATGTCTACGTTTTAGATGTACTTAATTATTAATATAATATGGATAAAAACACATTGATTCATAACGCTAAAAGCGTATTTCATGATAATGATAACCCAATCTCAGGAGCGTATTTTGCACCGAGCAGAGTCAATCTTATTGGTGAACATATAGACTATAACGGTGGATATGTGCTGCCGTTTTCTATTTCGTTTGGTACCTGGCTTGTGGTTATCCCAAATAACCTCGGCATTCATCGAATGTTTTCCGAAAATGTCCCTGATAAAGGCGTCTGCTCTCTGCCTGTGGACTGTTTTATTCCCGCCGTGCCAAATGAGTGGTATAATTATCCTTTCGGCGTTATTAAAGAGTTTTATAATAAGCATTTTGTACTTTCTCCTTCTGACTTTTATTTTTTCGGAAATATTCCTATGGCTTCCGGATTGTCGTCTTCTGCGTCAATTGAAGATGTTACCGCCATCGCCCTAAATGATATAACAAAAGCGAGACTTGATACCCTTTCTTTAGTCAAAATGGCCAAGTCGTGTGAGAACAATTTTGTCGGCATGAACTGCGGTATTATGGATCAATTTGCAATCTGCTTCGGTAAGAAGAATAAGGCGGTGCTGCTTAACTGTAATTCGCTCGATTATTCATATATCGACTTTATTCTGCCGGACGATGTAACACCGTTGCTAATTAATACCAATAAGCCTCATAATCTTATCGAATCGAAATATAATGAACGGTGCGAAGAGTGTGCGGAAATACTTAAATCTATTAACGAAGTTAGGAAAGATAAATTAATATATCTATGCGAGTTAAATAGCGAAGAAATGGATCGGTATAAAACGATATTACATTCTGAGAAACTTCGTCGTCGGTTTAATCATGTCGTTACGGAAAATATGAGAGTCTTCGAAACGGTAGAAGCTTTAAAGGCGGGAAAAATAGACAGGGTTGGACGCCTTATGTTTGCTTCTCATCATTCGTTACGATATGATTATGAAGTGTCGGGGATAGAACTTGACACTATAGTAGATATAGCCAAAAATACAGAAGGTGTGATAGGGGCGAGAATGACAGGCGGTGGTTTTGGAGGATGCGCCATCAGTCTCGTGAAAAAAAATAAGGTGGAGAATTTTATTAAGACAGTGTCCGATAAATATCCTAATATAACAGGCTTCTCGCCGAGTTTTTATCTCGTATGCAGCGAGGATGGTGCAAAAAAAATATAATTACGAAAAATGCTGTGCCTCTTTCTGAAAAAAAACATATCTTTGCAAATTGTAGTATAAAACGTCGATGAAAAGAAAAAACATAATTATTGCTTTTATTTTGTTGCTGTCGTGTGTGGTGACATTGCCTTCTTGTTCCAATACAAAGACGGGTTTTACCAAATTACTGAAATCCGATGATAGAGACTTGATGTTTAATGAGGCCGTTGCATATTATGAAAAGGGTAGCTATGTAAAAGCGTTGCAACTTTTCGACAGGATAGCGGTACTGGTAAAGGGAACCGACAAGGAAGAACCTCTGAATTATTATTATGCGCAATGCTATTATGAACAGAGCGACTATGTCCTTGCAAATTATTACTTTAAGAGATATGTCAGCCAGTTCCCGTTCAGTCGCCGTGCCGACGAATGTGCCTACCTGGCAGCTATATGCAAGTATATGGAGTCTTCTTCATATTCTCTCGATCCGACACCTACTACCGAGGCTATTAGCGAACTGCAGTCGTATATCAACACATACCCGCAAAGCGATAAAATTGAAATGTGTAATGTGTATATCGATGAATTAAGAAATAAACTTGAAGAAAAAGATTATCAGATTGCCCTAATGTACTACAAAATGGAGGAATATAAGGCATCTGTGGTCTGCTTTAATAATATATTGAAAGATTATCCGAGTACGACTCACAGGGAAGAAATCATGTATAGAATCGTCTGTGCCCAATATGAGTTTGCTAAAAACAGCGTGACCGATAAGAAGAAAGACCGCTTTAAAGACGTGGTGACCTCATATCAAAAGTTCCTGTCAGCATTTCCAGAATCGAAATATCTTTCAATCGTTGAAGATTACTACAATTTAGCTAAAAAGAATATTTAAAATATAAACAAAACTATGGTCGATTTTAAAAAGATTAAGACAAATACTGAAGCCGTTACAAGAAATTTAAACGATTTTGACAAAGAAACGGATAATATTTACGAATCTGTTGCAATCCTTGCAAAAAGAGCTAATCAAATCAGTACTGAAATTAAAGATGAACTGCTTCGTAAAATAGAAGAATTCCAAACTCCAATGAGCGAAAATCTTGAGGAGGTCTTCGAAAATAGAGAACAAATAGAACTGGCAAAGTTTTATGAGCAATTGCCTAAGCCGACACTTATAGCAATTTACGAATTTTTAAACGACCGTCTTAATTATGCTTATCCCGAAAAGAAGGAAGAGGAAGTCCTTATCGTCCATGCCGACGACCAAAAGGAAAGAAAGTCGGAAGAAGATGCCGAGGCCGCAATTAAAGCTTCTGCTACTGACCCTGAACCCGAGTCACGGGATCTCGATATTTAATTAAGCTGCAATGAAAAGAATCCTCCTAATAGTAATGTCCGCGTTGATTGTAATTAGTATTAACGCTCAGGACTTTAAATGTACCTTCAGCGTTACTTCGAATACTAACGATGGAAATACCGACAGGACGCGTTTTCAGGAGATGCAAAAAACTATTCAGGAGTTTATTAATAGCGTTAAATGGTGTAATTATAATATCGGCCCCGAAGAAAGAATCGAATGCACGATGCAACTGGTGATAACGGAAATTATTTCTTCAGATGAATATAACGGCTATATGAATATCGGACTTCGCCGCCCTGTGTATAACTCTTCTTATACTACAACATTACTGTCGTTGGTAGATGATAAGGTTAGATTTACTTATAATGAAGGCGAACCACTGATTTTTAATGAGGGTACTTTCGATAGTAATTTAACCTCACTTATAGCTTATTATATGTATATTTTCCTCGGTATCGACTTCGATACGTTTGCGCCTAAAGGAGGTACGGAATATTTCGATAAAGCACAATCTATCGTCAACGCAGCTCAGTCGGCCGTCGAATCCGGATGGAAATTATACGAATCAAAACAGAATCGCTATTGGCTCGTGGAAAATATGCTAAATAATTCTTACTCCGGTATTCGCGATTTTCTCTATCTCTATCACCTGAAAGGCCTCGATGCAATGTATGATAATACAACACTTGCTACTTCTTATGTTACTCAAGCCGTTGAAAAACTTAGAGCTGCTAATAGACAGAAACCGGGCTTATATGCCGTGACCCTTGTTCTTGAGGCTAAACGCGATGAGATGGTTAAGCTCTATTCCGGCGCTCCCGATAATGACAAAACGAAGTTTTTACAGGTGATGACCGAAATTGACCCGTCTAATATCTCAACCTATAATAAAATTAAGCAATAATTGATAAGAACTTTATCTATATCAAATTATGCCCTTATTGACTCTCTGAATATCGATTTTGAAAAAGGGTTTACCGCTCTTACAGGAGAAACCGGCGCGGGTAAGTCAATTTTACTCGGAGCTATTGCCCTTATCCTCGGTGAACGTGCCGATACAAAGTCACTCTTTTATAAGGATAAAAAATGTGTCATCGAAGCCTCGTTCGATACTCCCCTTAATTCGTTTAATGCCCTCTTCGAAGAACTTAATGTGGACCCTTTCGAGGTGTCTATCGTCCGTAGAGAAATTACCCCTCAGGGTAAATCACGCATCTTTATCAACGACTCTCCCGTCCCCCTTACTACACTTAAAACTTTCGGAACTAAACTTATTGACCTCCATACCCAATACCAGAAATTCTATCTTAGTAATAATGAACGTCAACTCGAATTTCTCGACGAATTTCTCGATGATAAATCTATCCTTCTTGCATATATAAATGCCTTCTCTAATTATATGTCTATATGCCAAAAATTGGCACATAAGACTTTGGAACTGAACAAAATATCAGAGGAACAGGATTATTATGAGTTTCTTCACAAGGAACTCGACGAGGCTGTGCTTCACCCTGACGAAGATAAAATAGTCGAACAGGAACTTGCTGTTCTTGATAACAGCGAACTTTTGAAGGAAAAGTTGTCGTCGTCCTCACAAATGCTTTCCGGCGACGATATGCAGGAAGGGATTACGGGT
>JAQVPY010000060.1 GCA_028701815.1 Bacteroidales bacterium
CAGGATGCAATCAGATTGAATACAACAGCAATTTCGCCTTGTGGTGTATGCTCGCTGCGCCGTTAATCGTCAACAGCGATATAAGACATCTCGACAAGGCTACAATAGACCTTCTCACAAATAAACTTCTGATAGCCATCGACCAGGATCAACTCGGCAAACAAGGCTATACAATAAGCAACGACGGCAACATCCAGATATTGAAAAAAGAACTCTCCAACGAAGAATATGCTATATGTATATTTAACCGTTCCGAAGATAGCCGCGACTTCTCTTTCAAAATAAAAGAGGACCTCGGTATCTGGTATCCGTCACAACAGTTAAACGTTTGGTCGGAGAAGACTTCTTCCAAAACGGTAGTCACAGGTAATTTGCAAGCACATGCATGCGAAATATACATTATTAAAAAGAAATAAACCCGCCTTCTTTTGTGAAGTTTTAATCATTTTATTTATCTTTGCTTTTTAGACCATAAAAATTATGAAAAAACTGTTCATTTTTTTACTCGTGATTTCCATCGGCGGGAGTGTTACAGCCCAAAAGTTGTATTCCACATTGAGTTTTGAAATCCCTTTTTCTTTTGCAAGCATTGATGCTTACGACTCCAAAGACGGACGTATGATGAGGTTCGCGCCTTGGGCAAATTTCCAGGTTGCAGGAAACTTCGACACGGGAAATACTTTCGGTCTTTATTTGGGTTTATCGATAAAAAACATAGGCTTCTCTTATAAGATAGAAAATCCGAATGCCATAGACCAGTCTTTTAACGGCTCGGTAATAAAAAAGAAATTCCGCACTTATAACGTAGGTATCCCCTTAGGGCTTAAACTTGGCAGTTTCGACAAGTTTTACTTCTACGGCGGCTATGAGTTGGAGTTCCCTCTGCATTATAAGGAGAAAACCTTTTACGCCAACACAAAAACCATAAACAAAGAGTGGCTCAGCGACAAAACGCCCGATCTATCACACTCTTTCTTCTTCGGCGTGGAATTTCCATACAGCCTGAACCTGAAATTCAAATGGTATATCACTAATTTCTTCAACACTGATTACGATGAGTTGATACCGAATTTGCCCACAATCAAATACAGCGAATTCGGATCCAACGTATTTTATATCAGCCTCGGCATCAATATATTCCAAAACTTCGATTTTTACTGCAAGAGATATATCGAATCTGCCGACGGATATTATTATTAATATATAAAATAACAGAATATGGCACATTCTAAAAAATTCGGAACATTTGCTGCGGTGTTCACACCATCTGTTTTGACAATATTAGGCGCGATTATGTATTTGCGTCTCGGATGGATTGTAGGGCAAGCCGGTTTATACAGAACATTAATTATTATTTGCGTAGCGCACATAATATCTTTCACCACCGGGCTCAGCTTATCATCTATCGCCACAGATAAAAAGATTCAAAAGGGGGGCATTTATTATATTCTGTCGCGCAGCCTGGGACTTCCCATGGGCGGTGCCATCGGAATAGCGATCACACTGGCCATGATACTTAACCTCGCATTACATATCATAGGTTTCTCTGAATCTTTTTTAGCCGTAAGCAGCATCGCAGAATTTTTCGGCATGACTCCCGGCGTCCACGCCTACCGGATTATCGGAAGTGTCGTCCTCATTTTACTTGTAACCATAGCTTTAATAAGCACCTCGTCAGCCCTAAAATCGCAATTTTTCATTATGGCTGCAATAGCGCTGTCTTTCATCTCCATTATCTTGGGGTTTATTTTGAAGATTGAGCCCGCCCCGTCAAGTCCAAGCCTTCAACCCATCAACAATGTCGAGCCGTTTATGTATCTCTTCGGCATCTTCTTCCCCGCCACTACAGGCTTCACAACAGGAGTGGCCATGTCCGGGGATTTAAAGGACCCCAAACGTTCCATCCCCCGCGGAGTGATGGCGGCAATCATTACAGGCTTCGTCATATATATAACCCTCACTTTCTGCTTCGCTTTCTTTGTACGCAGAAATCTTTTGTTGAGCGACAACAACTTCCTCACCAAGGTAGCATGGAGTTCTCCCCTCGTTATTGCAGGTATCTGGGGCGCAACTCTGTCGACAGCCCTCGGCTCCATCCTCGGAGCACCGAGAATTTTACAGGCAATCGCCGACGACAAAATAGCGCCTAAATTCTTTGCAAAATGCTACGGACCAAACAAAGAACCGCGTAACGCCCTCATCTTTACGGCTATACTCGCCGAAGCCGCAGTTCTTATTGGCGACTTAAACGTTATTGCCCCCATCGCGGCAATGTTCTTTATGTCGTCTTACGCATTCATTAACCTCGCCTTTTTCCTCGAGAAATGGTCGAGCACAGATTTCAGACCATCCTTTAACGTAAGTAGATATATCGGACTCATCGGCGTGATAGCCTGCCTCGTAGTGATGTTCAAACTCAACGCCGGCGCCATGTTAGCCGCCATAATAGTAATGGTGCTGCTATACCTACTCCTGAAAAGAAGAAATATCAATCTCGAATACGGAGACGTCTGGCAAAGCGTTCTGCTAATGATTACTCGAAACGTACTGAGAAAAATTAACAGAAAAAAACTCGAGAGCAGGAACTGGCAGCCTAATATCGTGGCATTCAATAGCGATGATAGCCGCCGCCAACAAATTGTTGACTTCAGCAAATGGCTGATAGGTCAACATGGCTTTTTAAGCCTCTTCGACTTAAAACTCTCAAAAAGCAGTGCAGCCCCGATGCCGCATAATGCCTCCGACACAATAAACGAGAAACTCCAACAGACATTAGGAACAAAAACATATTATTGCGATAATATCTTCACCGGAATTGAAAATATCGCCGGCACATACGGATTTATCGGTATCGAACCCAATACCCTGCTCTTGAGCTTCGACAAAGACAAGTTGGAAGACAAACCACATTTCATAAGCATGCTCAACAACATATCTAAACTGGATAAAAACATCCTGTTTATGTATTACGACGAAGACGCAGGCTTCGGAAATAAAAAAATCATTGATATTTGGATTTCTTCCGGCGAATCAGGTAATCTGTTCCCGATAAATCTCGTAAAATTATTATGGACTAATGAATATTGGGCGGAAAGTGCTTTGAGAATAAATGTAATAAGTAACAACAACAACGCTTACAGCTTTATCTTCAACAAGCTAAATAATATCCTCGAACAAATGCGCGTTGAAGGAGAAATTAGAATCATCAACAACGGCATCGACAACAAATCGGTAAAAGAGTTGATAGCATCACACAGCTTCGACGCCGACCTGATTCTTCTGTCGCTGCCTGACATGCGCAACGAAAAACAAGATGGGTTTGAAAAACTATGTGAACTCTGTGAGGTTGGTAAAACCGTCATCTTCACAAAAGCCTCAAATGAATTCGAATCATACGGCAACCTCGATGTCGTTACAAGACAACTTTTGCCAACGGCTTCTCCCGACGACTCCTTCCAACAAGCCCCTATTCGCCCCGAAGCTGAAGAACTTATCAAACAACTGCGGGAATCCTTCTCTAACGCTTCGGATAAATCGATAAAAATTAAAATGGAAGTACTATTGTCTTATCTGACATCTACCTACGACAATATCAAATCGGCAATCGATATCAACTACAAAAAAGTCCATACCGTCGCCGATGCCAAACGCCACATGACAGCTACCGTCAACCTCATAAAACTCAACCTTAAAGACCTCATCGATAACAAATTTGCAGATGTGCCTCAACTGTTTCAAAGTATGGGCAGTGACCTCCTGACGGAATTTACTAATATATGTGCTAACCTTCCGGACCCGTTCATCGTCCTCTATGACGAAGATATCAAATTCGTATCGCCTAATGATTCTAAGTCCCTGATTAAGCTAAAAAATAAAATCGAACATTTCTATAATCATAACCATACCGGCAACCTTTACCCATACCAGGGAAATATCAAACGAAATATCTCCTTCGAGTCAAAAGTGATGTTTAACGACCTCTTGCCCGAAGTCTATAAACAGATTAAAATTTTCTGTATCGATGTATACTACGAACTCACAAAAGTTATTTATACACTCAATGACGCCAACCTGAACATCATAAAGAATTTCAACAGCGACGACTTCGAGATATCCGATTTTATCTCCCCCGTATATTCCGTTCTGACTGAATCAAAAGTAGACACGATAAATAAAATTGCCGAATTGTATTCTCGCATCGCTCAAATCGAAAACGATCATATTGATGAGGTTATCAAATATTTGAATGTCATCAACTTTAATGACCTGCCAATTAACAGTAAACGACTAACTGTCAGCAATAAAGAATTGTTAGAGGGCACAACTGAAGACTTCTCCGTGTTGTCTTCTACCCTTCCTAAAATTTATAACCGCCTGCTTGTCGATACGGGTCTTTCTTATTTCAAGATAAAACTCTTTAATGCCACCGACGACATCATGAACGTCACAAAAGATTATGTGAACGATTACGTTTTAGACCGCCACAATGCGTTTATTGAAGACTTGAACAATCATTCGACAATAGACCAACTCGACACAGAAGTTATCTCCGGCACAAAACCTGAGATATATTCTTCCATGAATGAGATTTACGACAAGGTAATGAAGACTATACAAGTCTTTTCAGGAGAAATTGTGATCATCGGAAATAACACATTGACACAATATGAGGCCACCGATGAGAACACGCCGGAACCATTCGAGTTCTCCGTGTCTCGTCTCCTCGACTACATATATCAAAATTACTATTACCGACAAGTCCGCCAACTTATAAGCGACCTCGACCAATATTGTCAGAGGTCTCTCGATAAACACAAAAACATACTCACACAACTCTCCATTTACGAGACTCATACTGAACAGGTCGGCGAAATGGTGGATTTGATAAAAAGAGAAAAAGAATCTATAAAAGAGAAACTTGCATATACAGACAAAGAGATTTCTTCCACTTACGAGTTGACTTACGAAAAGCTCCAATTAGAGGCTTTTATTGAAAGTTCAAAAACGATGAGGGTAAAAAATATCGCCGACTCAGGCGTAAGCCTTCTCAATAAATGGAAAAATACCGTAACTAATTTCTTCAGAAATCAGTTCACTCAATTCTGGTATAAGAAAAGTACAAGCAGCATTTACGCCGAACAGCTTACAAAGCGAGATAACGACGACGAACGCCTCAGAAAATTCATGGACGACGTCGCAAGCGTAACGTTGAAAGAAGAAGTTGACAAGTCTCTCCCGTATTCTTATAAACAACTGTTTTTCAACGCCCAACATTACAATAAGGAGTTATGGGTAGGGAAAACCAAGGAAATAAACGACTTCAAAATCCTCCTGTCACAATACAAACGTCTGCATTCCGGCGCAATAATGATAACAGGTATGAGCGGCTCCGGTAAAAGTTTCTTCTCTTATCATGTCGCCAAGACTTTGCTGCCTAACGCGCAGATTTATTCCATCAAATCAGTCACCGGCGGCAGCACGTCAATCAACAAGTTCGAGAGTTCATTCCTGCGTTCTACCGACATGCAAAACATGCCTTTTGCAAAAGCCATAGAAGAAATACCCGCCGGCTCCGTGCTGATATTCGAGAACATCGAGCAGTGGTGGCATCGTAACGAGGGGGGCACCAGAGTAATCGAAAGAATCATCTCTATAATAGATACTTACAGCAAGAACCTGCTGTTTATACTCAACTCTAACCCGTTGAGTTTCGACACAATCAGACTCACCACCGACATACAGAGAATCATCATCGGCTCTGTAGGACTGTCGCAGTTTGACGCGAAAGAGATAGAAACGATTATCCTACGCCGCCATAAAGCCGGCAACCTAAAACTTACCCTCAACAACCGGCCGGAAACAACATTATACCCATGGCATTATGCTAAGCTGTTCTCTACATACTATCAACTCACCGATGGAAATATCAAGTCGGCATTAAACCTGTGGATATCTTGTATCGACAAAGCGTCAAATGACACTATTTATATGCATACGCCGCATTTCCCGGAATTTATTCCTTTCGACACCCTGTCACGTCAACAGATTATCTTCCTTGCACAGTTTGTCATCCTTAACAATATGTCATACGAACGTATCTTCGCCATAAGCAAACGCCGCATGGCAGATGTCACCAAAGACCTGAACACACTGATTAAACTCGGATTAATAGAGAAATATTCCGAGAACATATATGGTATAAATACCGTATTATACCCGTTTATTGTTAAAGAACTAAAACGTATTGAAATCATTTAAAAGACAAAGTTATGAACCCTGAAACAATAATAACAGATAAAAGTTCGGCTCTGTGGCTGATAGGGATAGCAGCCATCATATTGTTCTTTATTTTAAGACTGCTTAGAAAATATTTACCTCTGTTGCCTAAAAGGGAAAAAATTAGAAGAGTGCTGAAAAAACAAATTCAAGCCATTGAAATAATCATCTGGGCGCTCTTCGCTTTTTATGCCATTCCAAAATTCTCAGACAACATACCTTTACTGATAATAGTATTATGCATCGTTCTGAGTTTTGTCATCTTTTATGCGTGGTTTTACATTAAAGAATATGTCGCCGGCATCACTTTCCGCGGAGATGTAGACATAAAAATCGGCGATACGATAACCTTTAACGGAATAACCGGCAAAATCAAGAAGTTGTCGAATCAACATGTTGAGATCGAAACCGACAACGAGATCTTTTATTTTCCATACTCTCAAATTCTAAAGGGCACCTATAGCAAATATTGTAATTCCGAACAGAGTCATATTTGCAATTTCACCCTGTCGCTGAATCCCGCAATGTATGATACCGACACGATCTTTGAAATCAGAAAATACTTGCTGACCTTCCCTTCCGTTGCCACTACCATGGAACCGGACATCAAATGTGTCAAAAACGAAAAGGGATTTGTCTCGCTAAACATTTCTTTCATCTCTCTCGATGAAGAAAGAAATGAGATAATCATTCAACATGTTAAAGAAAAATTTATCAAATAAACTATTTTTTATAAATTTGCACGATGTTTGCTTAAACGAACATTTCGTTGTATAATCACAAATTTTATTTATATGAAAAAAACACTTTGTTTATTAACTGTAATCCTTTGGGGCAGTATCGCATCATTTGCACAGACGCTTAATGATGCCGGAGAGAAATTTAATCAGGGAAATGAGAACTACAAAGCAAAAAATTATGCTGAGGCTATTACTTCCTATACGGAAGCCCTATCTATTTGCGAACAATTGGGCGAAGAAGCCTCCGCGCTTACACCCAAAATTCAGAAAATGATCCCTCAATCGAAGGTTCAATATGCGAAAGCCCTTGTCGGAGCCAATAATACTGATGAAGCCCTCACAATCCTCGAAGAAGCTTCAAAGGAAGCAGAAACCCTCGGTGAAGACAAACTCAAGAAAAGCGCCGACAACTTAGTAGCCAATATTTATGTGGCTTACGCCGGAGCCGCTTATGGCGAAAAAAATTGGGATAAAGTAATTGAAAACTGCGATAAGGCTATCACCATGAACAAATCATCTCAAAAGGCTTATTTATACAAGGCATTATCCTATAGTGAAATGGAAGATGCCGACGCTATGACCGCTGCAGCAGAAATGGCAATTAAAATTGCCGACGCCCATAATGATGATAAAACATCTTCCACCGCAAAACAAGTTGCAGGCACCTTCTTTGTTAATAAGGCTCAAAAACTTATTGCCGACAAAAAGTATGAAGATGCTATCACAAGTCTCGACAATGCAATATCTTTCAGTCCTTCTTCAGAAGCTACTCTTTATTATAAGGCCTCATGCCTCAACAAACTCTCGAGATATGACGATGCTATCACTACAAGTCTCCTCGCCCTTACAACAGAATCCGAAAGCTCGGAGATAAGAAACGGCATTAATCTTGAACTCGCGAGAGCTTACGAAGCTAAAGGCGACACCGCAAATGCTTGTACCTACTACGCATTAGCAGCTAACTCTGCTACTTTCAAAGAAGAAGCTACTCAAAAAATGAAAGACGTCCTTAAATGTAACTAATTTAATGCGTAAACTAAATACGTCCGAACTCAACAGAATCGATGTAGAAGAATTCAAGACTGCACTCAAAGCACCCGTTATTGTGGTACTTGACAACATAAGAAGCCTCAATAACATCGGTTCTGTTTTTCGCTCTTCCGATGCCTTTCGAATCAAAAAAATCTATCTTTGCGGAATAACCTGTTGCCCCCCTCACCGCGATATCTATAAGACAGCATTAGGCGCAACAGAATCAGTGGAATGGGAATATAGACCTACAACCCTGGAATGTGTAAAAGAGCTGAAAGAAAAAGGCGTCGAAATAGTCTCTATAGAACAAACAGATAACAGCATACCTCCTTCTGAATTTACCCCGGACCCCGAGAAAACAACAGCAGTAATATTTGGTAATGAAGTCCACGGCGTGGATGACGAAGTAATAAAGATATCTGATATCTGCATCGAAATCCCTCAATATGGCACTAAACACTCCCTTAATGTCTCCGTCTGCTGCGGAATAATCCTCTACGAAATTGTGAAAAAATTGTCATTTGTTTTTAACAAGTAGTTACAAACATTCATTATCTTTGCAAATTATTTAATTTTTTATTCAGAATAGCATAAATTATGAAACATCTTTTATCTAAAGTATCGATTTTTTTATTCGCAGCACTGTTGCTTAGCAGCTGCGCAGGCGTAAAAATGCCTTCAAGCTATACAGTAACCCCGAGCCCGCTGACATTAGAAGGAAATAAAGTCAATGTTGACATTCAGGCCGACTTCGCAGCAAAATCCTTCAACAAAAAAGCAACCGTAAATTTCACTCCGACACTGCAATATAACGGGAAGGAAATCGCCTTGAAAACCGTTACCTACAAAGGTGAAAAAGCCGCCGGAAAAGGTCAGCCCGTTCCATATAACAACGCTTCCACGCTTAAATATACCGACTCCTTTACTTTTGAAGACGGCATGGAAAATTCCGAGTTGACAGTGAAACCTGTTATTAAAAAAGGTAATAAAGAACTGATATCGGAAGAAGTTAAACTCGCTGACGGCGTCGTTACTACTTACACCGACATCAGTCATAACGAAAACGTAATCTTCGCCGACATCAATACCGCTGCTCAATACGGGATGGATACCAAAGAATATTACGAGACAAAAACCATCATCAGCGAAAGCCTTACCGCTTATTTTGAAGTCAACCTCTATAAACTGAATTATAACCTCAGGCTCAATAAGGTTAACTCATTAAAGTTACAGGAAAGAAGAGTTAAGGACTTTATTAATAAGGGATGGAAAATAGAAAAGATCGAGATAAAAGCATACGCCTCCCCTGAAGGTGAAGAAAGATTTAACGAGGGACTCTCCGAAAACAGATCTATCGTCGGCAAGAAAATCATTAACGGCATCTTTAAAGAATTATGCGAAGAATTTAAATCCAAAGTCCAGGAGAAAAATCCGGAAGGCATCTATACTTATGACGTTCAAGCTTTAGGTGAAGACTGGAATGGTTTTATCGACGCAGTAAGCGCTTCCGACATTAACGATAAAGACGTTATCCTTAACGTCGTTAGATCACAGGCGACACCGGCACAAAAAGAACAGGAGATCCGTAATATGACCCTCATCTATGATGAACTCATATACGAAGTTCTACCCCCACTGCGCCGTGTGGAAGTTACTGTTTATTGCTATGAACCGAAAAAATCCGCTGAAGAACTTCTCGAAAAAGCCCTCAACGACCCGTCAAGCCTTTTCAACAAAGAGCTTCTTTACGCAGGAACTTTAACAGATAACCTCGATGAAAAAGTAGCTATCTATACTTCTTACGCACAACTCTTCCCTCACGACTGGAAGGGTAATGTCAACGCGGGCGCAGCTCTACTGCTAAACGGAGACGCGAAAGCAGCGAAAGCTTACCTCGAAAAAGCCAACTCACAATCGCCAAACAACCCCATCGTCCTCAACAATATGGGCGTAAGAGCTTTAATGGCAGGTGAATATGAAACAGCTCTGAGCAACTTCCAAAAAGCACAACAGGTAGGCGTAAATGTGGATTACAACACTTCCCTCCTAAACCTTATCAATGGCGACTACTCTAAGGCAGCCACCTCTCTGGAAGAAGAAACCTGTAACTACAATACCGCTTTAGTCCAAATGGCTCAAGGCAATCTTAACAAGGCAAAAAGTACCCTCGCCTGCGCACCGGAATCGGCTCAGACTTTCTACCTCTTAGCTGTTGTTAATGCCCGCCTACAGGAAAGCAATTCCGTAATGACAAACCTTCGTAAGGCTGTCGCACTCAATAACGACCTTAAAACTAAAGCCGCTAACGACATTGAATTCATTGGCTATCGCGAAAATGCAGAATTTATTGAAATTATAAAATAAACTATAGCTATTTTTCGACTGAAAAATTTGCTTTATTTTACAGAAAAGTATAATTTTGCAGCCGGAAAATAGATATCGGGATGTAGCGCAGTCTGGCTAGCGCGCTTCGTTCGGGACGAAGAGGCCGGAGGTTCAAATCCTCTCATCCCGACTCTTCAAAAAAAGCGATGAAATTCATCGCTTTTTTTGTAACCTTTGCTTAACTTTGTAGTCTCATATAGCGTATGACGACTTCTGAAGAGTATACACTGATAGACAAAACCCTCGCCGGCGAAACCGAGGCCTTTTCAACTATTGTAAAATACTACCAAAACATGGTGTTTACGATTGTAGGGAAGGTTATACACAACAGCGAAAACGCACAAGACGTGGCTCAGGATGTTTTTATCAAGGCATTTAACAACCTGCATTCCTATCGCAAAGCCTCTAAATTTTCTACATGGCTCTATTCTATCGCATATAATGAAGCAGTCACAGCTACTAAGAAAAATAAAAATTTCTTCGTTCAAATACCCGACAACTTCGACTCTCAAGAAGAGGAGGATATAGACGACATTGTATATAACCCGGAAATGGTTGCAAAGCTAAAACAGGCCCTCATCAAATTAAGCCCCGACGAAAACTTGCTGCTGACTCTCTTCTATAAAATGGATAACTCCGTCGAAAATATTGCGACTATAACGAATAACAGCGTGTCAAATGTCAAAGTGAAACTCTTCAGAACAAGAAAAAAGTTATTACTATTATTACAACCCGAGAAAAATTTATGATCATGAAT
>JAQVPY010000061.1 GCA_028701815.1 Bacteroidales bacterium
GATTGCAGCCGCGACCAGACCGTCGAACGTGCCCTTGCGTTCGATCGTCACCGCGAAAAAATCGTGGTTCTCCGCAACCGCGTCAGTCAGCAATACGGCGGCATGTTCGAAGCAGACAGCTTATGGCAGTTGCTTATGAGATTTGCCTTCAACTTCCTCGTTTGCTGGATAATAATCAGATGTTTTTATTACAGCAAGAGCAAAAGAAAAGACTATTATTTTACCTTTATTCTCTTCAGCGTCACCATATTCCTGCTGATATTTCTTCTCGACAACGTCAAATTACAGATAGGTTTCGCCCTCGGTCTGTTCGCCATATTTGGTATGATTCGATACCGTACGGAAACTGTGCCGATTCGTGAGATGACCTATTTATTTATCATTATAGGTATATCGGTAATCAACGGCCTGGCAATGACCGTAAGCTATATGGAACTTATAGTTACTAATGCGCTGTTTATTATAACCGTATGGATATTTGAAAACAACCGGTTTCTCAAGCATACATCTGTCAAAATTATCGTATACGACAAGATCGACCTTATCAAAGAAGGAAGGGAAACGGATTTGCTCGCCGATATAAAAGAGCGCACCGGCCTTGACATTATTAAAATTGAAGTCGGTAGCATTGATTTTCTCAAAGACTCCGCCTATATCAAGGTCTATTACAACACAAAGGACAACGGCATCAATACGGTAGACCATATTACGAGACTGAAGAACTTCAATTAGGCCTGTAAAAAGATGAGAGCAAAACGTATTCTCCTTACATTTGCACTGCTGACCATGACATCACTTGGATTCAGCCAAAGCAGCGATTTCGGCGCCATCGCCGGATTCGAATATGAGAATGATTTTGCGCGCTTCTGGTCGCTATCCGCCGAAAGCGACATCAAATTTAACAACATGTTTTCTTCATACGACAGATTTAAGATCGGGGCGAGTGTGAACCGTTCATTCTTTAGAAAACATGTGAAGCTAAGTATCGGTGGCGCTTATATCAACAAAGACGAGACCACTTATTATGAAAGCAGGTTTAGATTGAACACCTCTCTCTCTGCATCACAAAAGATACGACAATTCAAATTCTCCTACAGAGCTCGATTTCAAGGCACCTTCCGAGATGAACAAAAAGGCGATTACAGGGTAAATCCGAAATATTATATGAGAAACCGCGCTGAAGCAGAATATACATTCATTCATAAGCCCATAAAACTCTCCCTGTCGTCAGAATTTTTCTGGAGATTAAACAACCCGACAGGAAATATTATAGACAACGTAAGAACTGTTTTCTCCGTTAGATATCGTTTCAACGCCGACAACAGTATGACATTCTTCCTTCGCGCCGATAACGAAGTTCAAGTCAACGACCCCGTAAACGCTTATTATATAGGAGTAACATATAGCATCTCACAATAAAAATTGGCATGACGACAGCAGAAACACTTAATTACTATTACGAAATATTCGACAAGAAGTCTTTTATAGAAGATGACCCAATATCCATTCCTCACCTTTTTACAAAGAAAGAGGACATCGAGATTTCAGGCTTCCTCGCCTCTACGATCGCATGGGGAAACCGTAAAGCAATCATTAAGAGTGCACGCGACCTTATTACAAGAATGGACAACGCTCCTTACGACTTTTTAATAAACGCCCAGAAACACGATATGCAGGCACTCTGCAATTTCTATTACAGGACATTTAAGGAGTGTGATCTGAAATATTTCATTACGGCATTAAGCAACATTTATACCCTGCATGGCGGATTGGAAGAAGTCTTTACTGAAGGTTATCGGTCCGCAGAAAAAGATAAGATAAAGAACTCTATTATTCACTTCAGGGATATCTTCCTTGAATTGGAGCATTTACAACGAGTAACGAAACATCTTGGAGATCCTGCCAAGGGCTCCGCTGCAAAACGGATAAACATGTTTCTTCGCTGGATGGTCAGAGAAGACAGCAACGGCGTAGATTTCGGATTATGGAAAGATATCAGCAGCGCGGATCTTATTATCCCGTTAGACGTCCATGTATGTAATATAGGTAAACAGCTGGGACTGATTCCTGAAAACGCCTCAGGGTGGAAAGCGGCAGAAATGCTGACATCTATACTTCGAACCCTCGACCCGAAGGACCCTGTGAAATACGACTTCGCACTATTCGGAACAGGCAATGCACAAATAAACTTTAAACATGCAAAATAATACGCCCCCACACTATAAACTTTTGATCTCACCAGTAATGGCTGAAGACGAGATAAGACAATTTCTTCTCCCACAAGACATTAAGCTTATCAACAGCATCACTAACATAAAATCGCGGGAGCAAACTGCTACAGGACGTTACCTTCTGAGAAACTACTTAAAATCAGTCTTCCCGCATAGCTGTGAGAAACTGTCGATAGAGAAAGACGACAAAGACAAGCCCTATATAGAAGGTAAATCCGGCTTTTATTTCAACACCTCTCACTCCGACGAACTTGTGGCAGTAGTCATCTCCGACGCAGAATGCGGCATAGATATCGAAAAGACGGCCAAATACAGAGAAAACATTGCAAGGAGATTCTATCACCCTGTGGAAATTGCAATGCTTGACAGCATGGAAGAATCGCTGCGGACAGAATACTTCTATAGGACATGGACAATTAAAGAGGCATACCTGAAATACTTGGGAAAAGGGATTCCGGAAGAGATGCAAACTTTTTATCTCTCCGAAAAAGGAGTTTTAATAAAAAACGGAATTCCGGATCAAGAAATAGAACTGCATTTCGAGAGACACATCTATAATGAAACACCATATCTGATAACGGTGTGTTTATCCGTAAGTCGCTGATTGAAGAACCGCTACATTCAAATTAAGCCTATAACATATTTTTTCATAACAAGTGAAAAATATTTATGTGATTTTATTTGGCAACAATCAAAATAAAAATTATCTTTGTAGTCTAAGATATAATTTATTTAAAACATAAATATCATGAATATTGAATGGACAAAACTACCTTTCGGCTATTTTAAGACCGATTACAACGTTAGATGTTTTTACAGAAATGGTAAATGGGGTGAAATAGAAGTTTCATCATCGGAATATTTACCTCTTCACATGGCAGCAACAGTACTTCATTACGGACAGGCTGCTTTTGAAGGAATGAAAGTTTTCATGGGAAAAGATGGACAAGCGAGAGCTTTCAGATGGGATGAGAACTGGAAGAGGATCAACAATTCAGCAGATGGCATTTTAATGCCGGAAATTCCAAAAGAGCTGTTTCACGATGCCTTAAAGCAGGTTGTTGATTTAAACAGACAATATATTCCACCATACGGAACAGGCGCATCATTATATGTTCGTCCATTACTGATAGGTATGGGAGCACAAGTCGGCGTTAAACCGGCCAACGAATACTGCTTCCTTATTTTTGTAACTCCCGTAGGACCATATTTCAAAGAAGGATTCAAACCGGTAAGAGTACAGATAGTAAGAGATTTCGACAGGGCGGCACCATTAGGTACCGGCTGTTATAAAGTCGGCGGAAACTATGCAGCAAGCCTTCGCGCTTCAGAACGCGCACATGAAGAAGGTTTCTCAACAGTGATCTTCCTTGACGCCAAGGAAAAGAAATATATCGACGAAGCAGGTCCTGCTAATTTCTTCGGAATTAAAGACAACAAATATATCACTCCGGACTCCCACTCCATCCTTCCTTCAATCACAAACATGAGTTTGAGACAGATTGCTGAAGACCTGGGATTAAAAGTTGAACGTCGTCACGTTCCCGTTGAAGAGTTAGGAACCTTTGTCGAAGCAGGCGCATGCGGCACAGCAGCCGTCATCTCCCCTATCGGTGAAATCTTAGACAGAGATAATGACACACATTATATCCTCTGCAAAGACGGAAAAGCGGGTCCGATATGCACAAAAATGTACAACCGCCTCGTAGATATCCAACATGGAGACTATCCGGATAAATACGGCTGGACTGAAATCCTATAAAATAAATTATAAGACACAATGAAAGATTTAGAACTCAAAATCGTCCCTAAAGTGGGACTGGGAGAGCTGAAATTCGGCACGTCAATGGATGCCGTAGTCGAATTATTGGGCAAAGCTGATGAAGTAGAGGAATTTAACGACGACGATTGTTTCAATACCACTATTTTGACTTATAACACACCCGAAATGGATTTATTCTTTGAGGGAAGCGACAAACTCGTTCTTTCAGGTATCAACCTTGAAAATGAAGAGGCTACGCTATACGACCTTCAAGTGTTTGACATGTCGGAAGAAGAAATAGTCAAAATGATGAATGATAACGGCTATTTCGAATTCGACACAAATATCGATGAAGAGTATAACGAAAAATGCCTGTCGTTCGAAGAAGCGAATCTCGACTTTATCTTTGATGAAGAGGGTTCCTTGATCTCCGTAAGTTTCGGCATCCTCGTCTCCGAAGACGGTCAGATAATAAACTTGTAGTTCTTAAAAAATATCGTTCAACGGATGATATCTATTCACAACGCTACGGAGATGTTCCCTGTCGATGTGAGTATATATCTCCGTTGTTAATATTGATTCGTGCCCGAGCATTTCCTGCACAACACGTATATCGGCGCCCTTTTGAATCATGTGCGTCGCAAACGAATGTCGGAAAGTGTGCGGGCTTATTTTTTTTGTTACCCCTGCAATGACGGCCTGATTTTTTACTATCAGAAAAACCATCTCCCGCGTCAGCTTCTTCCCTCTGTTATTGAAAAACAACACATCTCCACAATTTTTTGCAACAGTCACCTTGTTGCGGTCACCCTCAATATAAAAACGCAACCGCTTCATCGCCTCGTGACCTATTGGAACCAGACGCTCCTTGCTCCCCTTGCCAAAAACCTTGATAAAACCTGCATCAAACTCGACATCGGAAAGTCGCATATTAACCAGCTCAGAAACACGTAAGCCACAGCCATACAACATCTCAAGCATAGCCCTGTTACGGTGACCGTTGGGCAGACTTAAATCGACAGAGTTTAAAATGGCTACCACCTCATCTATACTCAATACATCCGGCAACTTTCTGTCCTTCTGGGGCATGTCTATCAACTCGACAGGATTATTCTCAACTACCTTTTCTAATTTTAAATACCTGAAAAATGAACGCAAAGCCGAAATATATCGGGCCTGTGTAGTCTTGTTCCTGCCACAAACTGTTATATGAGCCAGATAATCCGTAATAGTCTCCTGAGTAACATCCTTTATGGAGGCTTTGTCACTTATAAAATCCAAAAACGACATCACATCAGATGAATAAGCCTCGACAGTATTCGCCGATAACCCCCGTTCTACCGTAAGGTAACCGAGATACCCCTTTAAATATGATGCGGATGAATCAGTACCTATTATTTTTTTATTTGCCATAATCTTCATTTTTACCTGTATGTTTTTTCCGGTCACAAATGTAAATAAAATCTAAAATAAACCTAAAAAAAATAAATAAAATTATAACTAAGATATTAATATGAACGTCATAAGTCAAATGGAGAAGATAGAATTACATATCCGGAAAAAGAAAAAAGGGTCTCTATGAGACCCTTTGTACCCGGGGTGGGAGTCGAACCCACACGCCATCAACTGGCAAGGGATTTTAAGTCCCTCGTGTCTACCAATTCCACCACCTGGGCAACCTTGGATAAAAAAAAAGACCTCTTTGCGACGTCTTTTTTTTGGAGCGGAAAACGAGACTCGAACTCGCGACCCCAACCTTGGCAAGGTTGTGCTCTACCAACTGAGCTACTTCCGCGTCTTTCAGAAAACATATCGTTTTCAGAATTGCGTTGCAAAGATATTACTTTTTTTTTATATGCAAACAGTTTCACAATTTTTTTTTATAAAAAGTAAAAAAAAACGGTGTTCAACTAATGAAGATTAATTATATTTGCATCTTTAATTAATAAAAAACAAGGTAAAACCGTCTATATGAAAAAGAATTTCGATCCCCAAAAGAATTACGAAGCCTCAAAGGAAAAGGTGGGCTATGTTTCTCGCAAGGAAGCAACTCAAGACACCTACGACAAATTAGGTTTTATGTCAGGTCTTGAAGTTCATCAACAGCTCAAAACAGCGAAGAAACTTTTTTGCCACTGCCCTGCCGGTGTATTCAATAAAAATGATGTCTTCGATGCCGAAGTAATACGTCACATGCGCCCCACCCTCAGCGAGTTGGGAGAATACGATCGTACGGCATTGATGGAGTTTAAAACTAAAAAAACGATTGTATATCGTCTAAAAAACGCGACTACATGCACATACGAAGTCGACGACACTCCGCCATTTCCCATCGACAGAGAGGCTCTGAACATTGCTATTGAGATATCCCTTCTTTCCAAGTTGAATATTGTAGGGGAAGTACATATAACAAGAAAGCAATATCTCGACGGCAGTATTCCGACGGGATTTCAGAGAACCGCCATCATTGGTGTAGAGGGTGTTATTCCCCTAAGACATAAGAACATCCGTCTGATTCAACTTAGTATTGAGGAAGACTCATGCAGGGAGATCTCCGACATTGGTCACGTAAGAACATATAAAACAGATCGTCTCGGGATGCCGCTTATTGAAACCGTCACCTATCCCGAAATGATGAATCCGGATGAAGTTAAAGAAGCCTGCCAATACATAAGGTTCCTCAACCGTTCAACCGGAAAAGTAAGAACAGGCATGGGAGCCGGTCGTGAAGATGTAAACGTCAGCTGCAAAGGCGGCACAAGACTAGAGAGAAAAGGAGTGGCACATACCCGTCTAATCCCTGAGCTCACCCATAATGAATGTTTCAGACAATGGGCATTACTACAGATACGCGAAAACCTAAACAATCATATTAACGCAGGCGAATGGAAAATCGAGCATAAGACTTTGAACTTCTTCGATTACGGATTTACTTATGCTCCTATTGCGGAAGCAAAAGACAAATCAGATGCCGGCGGCTCAAAGTACAAAATTGTCGCCGTAAACCTCCCCGGTTTTAAAGGCATCCTTTCTCATTTTACACAGCCGGGTCAATGTTTTGCCAACGAGATAGCCGATCGTTTGAAAGTTATCGCCTGTATTGAAAAGCCAAACATGTTAACCTCCGAAGATTTGGCTGCTTGCGAGTCACCGGAAGTATTCGAAAAACTCATTAAAGTCTTCAATGCCAACCCTGACAGCGATGCACAGATTATCTTCTGGGCGCCAAAAGACGACGTGAGCACTGCTATCGACGTTATAGAAGAAAGATGTAAGATGGCTTTTGAAGGCGTACCACCGGAAACGCGTAAGTATTTACTCGACGGCACCACCATCTTTGAGAGAGTTCTCCCGGGTGCAGACAGAATGTATCCCGATACCGACTCTGCGCCTATCCCTTTAGATGATGAAGACCTTAAGAGAATAGGAAAAGATCTGCCGGAAGAAGTTTTTAACAGAACAGCACAGATGCTTAAATGGAATATCCCTGAAGACACATATACCTATATACATAAGAATAACCTCTACCCTCTTCTGGCGACAATCATCACAGATCTTAAATACGATTCTAAATATATGGGATGTTTCTTTGGACACCGCTTAAAATATACCGAGGGCCATTACACTTGTCCTCAAACTTTCGATCCTAATCGCATCTATGACATGTTTGCATATCTTAACAAGCAAAAACTCGACAAGGGTATCGCCGACAAGATGTTGCCGTTCCTGTTTGAACATCCACAGATGGACTTCGAATCAATTCTCACAAGCCTTAGATTTAAAAAGGCCACTAAAGCAGAGATAGAATCCTCTGTCTCTTTCTTCAAGAACAAATATAAAGCGATAGGAAGAGATACCACGGCAAAAGCAGAGACCGACTGGATTATGGGAGAGTTAAAAAACATGGCATTAGGCAACATTTCGATGGCAGAATTAAGTAACATCATTAAAAGCAGTAAGTAATGGCAAACGATTTATTTCAAGGATATAAGGGCAGGGCTTTAGAGGTTCTGCAAAAATATAATACGCGCGTATGGGGTCAGGCAGAAATTGAGACCACTCGCGGAAAATTCAACGGCACCGTTCTTCCGCGTGCCTGCAACGATGACGACAGACATATCGTCATAAAGATCCCGACAGGGTATAACATAGGTATTGATATTGATACTATTACCGACATGAAAGAGGTCGGCTTTCATAAGGCCAACTACAAAATCCCCGAGAAGGAGTTTCCTGTCACCCCCGGGCTCCCTCACGTAAAACTTATCGGCACCGGCGGCACAATAGCCTCACGTCTCGACTATCGTACCGGAGCCGTTATCCCCGCATTTTCTCCGGGAGAATTATACGGTGCTGTTCCCGAACTCGCAGATATCTGCAACCTCGAGACAGAGAAAATTTTCGCCGTGTTCAGCGAAAATATGGGTCCGACACAATATGTGGCACTCGCGAAAGCCATAGGTAAAGAAATCGAACGCGGTGTCGACGGCATCGTAATAGGTCACGGCACCGACACTATGCACCATACCGGAGCAGCTCTGACTTTCATGGTTCAAAACCCGCCCGTTCCTATCGTCCTCGTAGGCTCACAACGCTCAAGCGACCGCCCGAGCTCCGATGCCGCTCTTAACCTTATGCACGCAATGACTGCTGCCGGTCACGGCGATATAGCAGAAGTCATGGTCTGTATGTTCGGACCGACCTCCGACGAATACGGACTGCTTCATAAAGGAACCCGAGTGAGAAAAATGCACTCTTCTTACCGCTCAACATTTAGAACCATCGGCGACACCCCACTGGCTATGGTAACACGAAAAGGCGTCACCCCGATAAAAGAAAAATATAACCCGCGCCGCAAAGACAGGAACGTAAAAATAATGCCCTATTTCTCGGATAAGGTGGCTATGCTGTATTACTATACCGGCATGAAACCGGACATCCTCGACGCAATGGTCGACGCCGGATATAAAGGAATCATCATCGTAGGCACAGGACTCGGTCATGTCAACAAAGAACTCTACCCTGCTATTGAACGCGCTCACGCTAAAGGCGTGCACATGTTCATGACGCTGCAAACAATCTGGGGCTATGTCCAAATGTTCGTCTATGATACCGGACGTGATATGATGGCTAAAGGTATTATCCCATGCGGAAATATGCTCCCTGAAGTTGCTTATATCAAACTCGGATGGGTACTCGGTCAAACCGATGATCCGGAAGAAGTAAAACGTATGATGCTTACGCCGATTAATGATGAGATAACTGAACGTGAACCTTATAACGGATATATAGTATTACAGGGCGGAGTCCCGGAAGTTGACGAATTTCTGCAGAAAGTTCACAAATAAAATATTATTCGGCACATACCGCTTTCAGCTTTGTCCTGACGGAATGTGCCGATATTTTTGCTATCATATACCCTTCATGCCCGTCTAAAAAGCCGAGACGAAATATATAGACATAGATGAATTTATATGCCGGCTTGAAAATAATACTTATTTTACTCGTTTTTTTATTGCGCGCCGTCATTTCTTTGGCAGCTATGAGCGCATATTTCTCTACCCTTTTATAATGCTCCTGTATCGAATCATAGGTATAATGCAGCAGATCTCCATTTAAAAGTATTGTTGAGACCTCCCGTGTAAAATGCGGCGCCTCATGAACAACACCCTCCCAACGCCCCACACGCCTGTCCCATACGCGGATTTTCCTGTCGGGATACCATCCGCCGTGACGAATCCATCTGCCACAATAATTATTTAAACGATTCATGGCATAAACAGCCCCCTGTGTATAATGATCTTTTACATAAAGTATCGACACCTTGAGCTCGGGAGAGACCACCTCGTCGGCATCAATGGAAAAAATGAGGTTATATGAAGCAAGGCTATTGGCGTAATTTTTCATCGCCGAATAGCCTTGCCATTGTTTCTGTTCAAACTTAACACCCGCTTTAAGGCAGATGTCTTTTGTCTTATCGGTAGAAAAAGAATCGACGACAATAATCTCGTCAGCTATTTCTTTAACTGACGATAAACATCTATCTATATTTTTTTCCTCATTGAAAGTAATTATTACTACCGATAATTTCTCCATTATTTTAGAGACCTAATTTTTTACGAATATCTTTGGGGATAGCGTTTTTATTAATCATAACAGAAGTAGTGCTCATTTTTACAAAAGGCACTGACGCATAAAACATCCCGTCGTATTTTCCGTATTTTCCCCAAGAGTTCTTAACCATATAGAATTGATTACCGTGCTGGTCGGTAGCAATACCATAAATAACCATTCCGTGATCGTCGGTAGTTGTCCAATCGTCAAAAGCGGCCTGACGAACTTCCTGTGTAATTTCTTTTTCAACCACGTCTCCGTCAAAAGAATATAAGTCTTTGGCTTCTTTTTTACCATTCCATCTCTCGGCATCTGAACCTGAAGTAGCTTCTTCATATCTGTCGGGGATAATGGCTACACCATTCTTACTCGAAAAACCCTTGTTGCTGACATCGGAAGCCCAATTGATGGTATATCCGTTTTCGATGGCGTTATCAATAATACGCATCATATCATCCAAAGGCACATTATATACAGATTCACGAAGCCAGTTGTCCGGCAGTTCAATAACAAACTTTTCGTAAAACGGATGATGTGTAAAAGATGTAACATTTACATAATCATCGGCATTAACGCCGAGATAATCTTTTGCAAAAGATTTCGGGGTATAGGTAACGCCGTTATATTCAAATGTTTCTGGTGGAGCCTGCATATATCCGTTTAAAGCACCGGTGAAAGCGTTTCTCCAGTTTGTCGAAAGAGCCCTGTCGTTATTCTTTAATACGCCGTCTAACAGACCCTGTATTGCAGCTGTAAGTTCTCCATGAACAAACAGTGTGTCGGGGGCGACCATACCGGTATAGATGGACTCGGGGACTAAACCGTAATTTTTGATTGTCCAAAGCAGGTCGTGACATAGGCCGCCCTGGGAAAAGGAAGCAGTGCCATGATAGCGGACATATTGGTCGGCTTTGCCGAGATAAGTCTCATATACAATAAAACCTTCCGATAAATCCATGTCGATCTTCTTTTCTCTCAAGATTTCAGCTT
>JAQVPY010000062.1 GCA_028701815.1 Bacteroidales bacterium
TTGATAACGCGTTGTGTATGGGTATATACTACCATGCCTTCCATACAGTCGGTAGCACAAGCAGGAGCAAGATTTCTTCTTCCTACTACTTCAACTACACAAACGCGGCAACCGCCTGGTTTATTTTCAAAATTCATTCCCGCTAACTCGAAATAGCATAAGGTGGGGATATGAATACCGGCTTGACGAGCGGCTTTTAATACTGTTGTGCCTTCTGCTACTTCTACCGGTTTATTATCTATAGTTAGTTTTACCATCTTAAATGTTCCTTTCTTTTATTTAATTGAGATTGCACCAAATTTACACTTTTCATAGCAAGCGCCACATTTAATACATTTTGCAGTATCAATTGAATGTGCCATCTTCTTTTCTCCTGAAATGGCATCTTGAGGACAAACGCGTGAGCAAGCGCCGCAACCGATACATTTGATCGGGTCGATTTCATAACGCATTAATGATTTGCAAACGCCGGCACGACATTTATGGTCGACTACGTGTTCTACATATTCGTCCCAGAAGTTGTCCAAAGTGGAAAGAACAGGGTTAGGGGATGTCTGACCGAGTCCGCATAAAGCAGTGTCTTTAATAACACTTGCAAGGTTGCGTAATTCTTCGAGGTCTTCCATTTTACCTTTGCCCTTAGTGATTTTATCGAGGATTTCATACATACGTTTGTTACCGATACGGCACGGTGAACATTTACCGCAACTTTCCTCACAGGTAAATTCGAGATAAAATTTTGCTATTGCGACCATACAGGAGGTTTCGTCCATGACGACCATACCTCCGGAGCCCATCATTGAGCCGGCAGCAACCAAGCTGTCATAGTCGATAGGGGTGTCAAGGTGCTTTTTAGTCAGGCAACCTCCTGAAGGACCACCGGTTTGTACGGCTTTGAATTCACGTCCGTTTTTAATTCCACCGCCAATTTCAAAGATGATGTCGCGGAGAGTAGTTCCCATAGGAACTTCAATTAAACCGACGTTATTGATCTGTCCTGCGAGAGCGAAGACCTTTGTGCCTTTTGATTTCTCAGAGCCTATGCTTGCGAACCATTCTGCACCCTTGGTTATGATGATAGGAACATTGGCAAATGTTTCTACGTTATTGACATTAGTCGGTTTTGCAAGGTAGCCGGAAACAGCCGGGAACGGCGGTTTGAAGGTCGGCTCACCACGTTTACCTTCCATGGAGTGAATAAGAGCTGTCTCTTCACCGCAAACGAAAGCGCCGGCGCCGTAACGAAGCTCGATGTCAAAATCAAATCCGCTGCCTAAGATGTCTTTTCCTAAAAGTCCGTATTCGCGGGCTTGAGAGATAGCTATCTGTAAACGTTTGATAGCCAAAGGATATTCTGCGCGAATATAAACGAGACCCTTAGTCGCACCGATGGAATATCCGCAGATAGCCATGGCTTCTACTATAGAGTGTGGGTCGCCTTCCATGATGGAACGATCCATAAAGGCACCCGGGTCACCTTCGTCTGCATTACAAACGACGTATTTCTGATCTGCGCTGTTCTTGGCGCATAATTCCCACTTTAATCCTGTAGGAAATCCGGCGCCGCCACGACCTCTGAGGCCTGATTGCTTAACTACATTAATACATTCGGCGGGGGTCATATCGGAAAGAACCTTTCCTAATCCTTCGTATGCGCCGCGTGCAATAGATTCTTCAATGTTTTCAGGATCAATGAAACCGCAGTTTCTAAGAGCGATTCTCATCTGTTTCTGGTAAAATCCCATGTGCTTCGAGTCACTGATGTGCTTTTTCGTGTCGGGATCAACATAGAGCAATTTTTCAACTTTACGACCTTTGATGATGTGTTCCGCGATGATGATGTCTGCGTCCTCGGGCTTTACACCTACATAGAACGTGTTGTCGGGCATGATCTTAACAATCGGACCTTTTTCACAAAATCCGAAACAACCGGAAGCAACAACTTTTACGTCGTTTTCAAGATGCTTGTCAGCAATAATTTCATTTAACCTTTCTGCGATGACGTTACTCTGTGAAGAGTGACAGCCTGTACCACCGCAAACTAAAATATGATACTTATAACTTGCCATTTCAATTTTCTTTTGGTTAGTCAATAGTTTTGTAATTCTTCGGAATAATTCCTTCAACAAGTTCGCCGTTCATGATGTACTTGTCGATGATTTCTTTCGCCTTAGCGATATTTACATAGCCGAATACTATAGGCTCTTGTCCCGGAAGAGTGACTTCGATAGTCGGCTCTGCAAAACAATACCCCATGTCACCGGTCTGTGTGACAATTGCATCAATGTTTCTTTTTTGAAGCTCTTCACTTAGATAATTGAAAACTTCCTTGGCGCCGGACGCAATGCCGCTGGTCGCCATACCGACCTTAATCTGTACCATGGATTCAGGATGGTCGGCACGCTCCCTAAGATTAATCTTAGCTTGCAAATCCGATTGCATGTTTCTGAGATCGTTCAATGATTTAATTTTTGCCATAACTTTGTTTTAATTGTGGGTTAACGCAATATGTTGCGATAACGACAATGGTTAATATTTTTATTGTTAGTTACATTTACTTCAGTTGCTTATAATAAAAAAACACCCTGTAAAAGGTGGTCTTTTATTTAGGTTTTTTTAAGATTTGCAAAGATAATCTTTTATTTTATATGTAGGAAATTTTTTCGAGGAAAAAACATCTATTTATCAGTCGTTTTTAAATATATCCGGACGTAATTTTTTAGTCTTTTCTATTGCTTGTTCCATACGCCATTCTTCTATCATCCTATCATTTCCCGACAGTAATATGTCGGGAACCCTCATCCCTTCAAATTCTACCGGTCGCGTGTAAACAGGCGGCGAAAGCAAGCCGTCCTGAAAGGAATCCGTCAAAGCACTCGTCTCATCATTGAGGACTCCGGGAATCAACCTGATCACCGCATCCGAAATAATCATTGCTGCAAGTTCTCCACCGGTTAACACATAATCGCCCACTGAAATCTCCATGGTGAAATATTTGTCGCGTAAACGCTGATCAATCCCCTTATAATGTCCACATAGTATTATGATGTTGCCCTTTAGTGATAATGTGTTTGCTGTTGCCTGATTGAAGGTGTGGCCATCCGGTGAAGTGTATATTATCTCGTCATAATCCCTTTCGGAGGTCAATTTCTTGATTAAATCTCCAATAGGTTGTACCATCATCACCATGCCTGCGCCCGGTCCGTATGCGTAATCGTCAACCCTCTTGTGCTTGTCCAATGTGTAATCCCTGATATCGTGAAGATGTATCTCTACGAGATTGCGCTCCTGAGCACGCTTTATCATAGAACACGTGAACGGACCTTCAAACATCTCCGGAAATATGGTTAATATGTCTATCCTCATAAGTCTCGACGGTTTTTATTCGTAATCTTTTTGCGACAGCTCGCGCGCATTGTCTTTCTCCTTGATACTCTCCCGCTTGTCGTATAATTTCTTTCCCTTGGCAAGCGATATTATCAGTTTCGCATACCCGCGCTCATCAATGAATAATTTTACCGGGATAACCGTAAAACCCTTCTCCTTGATCTGAGTCTGTAATTTCTTTAACTCTCGTGCCGTCAATAATAATTTTCTGTTTCTCTTCGGGTCGTGGTTGCTGTATGTGCCGTATTTGTATTCCGAAATGTGCATGTTGATTACGAAAAGTTCGTTTTCTATAAACATACAGTAGGCGTCGCTTAAATTTGCCTTTCCTTCTCGAATCGACTTTATCTCCGTGCCCGTCAATACTATTCCAGCGGTGATTTCCCCCGTCAGAAAATATTGATATTCGGCCTTTTTGTTTTTAATTTCCATTTTGTTTCTTCTTGTTTTCTTTAATCTCCATCATCATCGCTATCTCATCGCGAAGTCTCGCTGCTTCCATGAAATCCAACTCTTTTACGGCTGCTTGCATCTTTTTCTTCGCCTCATTAATCAATTTGTCGATCTCCCCGTTGCTCATATATTTTAGTACGGGATCATTTGCGATATGCTTTTCGGCTATCTTTTCGTCGTAGCTGTATTCCGGGGTGCTCACCGAGGCTAACGCCGTCTGTCCCATGATATTAGTCTTCGACTTGTGGATCTGTTGGGGAACAATGTTGTGCTCCGTGTTATATTTTAGCTGTTTCTCCCTCTTTCTCGAGGTCTCGTCAATAGTCTTACGCATTGAGTCGGTGATGGTGTCGGCATACATGATGACCTTGCTGTTGATATTTCTTGCAGCGCGACCTGCCGTTTGCGTAAGCGAACGCTCAGAGCGCAGGAAGCCTTCCTTGTCGGCGTCGAGTATTGCTACAAGCGACACCTCCGGCAAGTCAAGCCGTTCCCTCAATAAATTAACGCCGACCAGTACATCAAACATGCCAAGTCTGAGCCCTCGCATTATTTCCATTCTTTCCACAGTGTCCACGTCGGAATGTATGTATTGACACCGTATGTGATGTCTGCTCAAATATGCAGTTAGCTCTTCCGCCATACGTTTTGTAAGCGTGGTGACAAGACAACGCTCGTCACGTTCCGTCACTATCTCTATCTCATTCATCAGATCGTCCATCTGGTTTTCAGAAGGACGTATCTCAATGGGGGGCTCCAATAGTCCCGTGGGGCGAATTATCTGTTCCACAATAACGCCCTGCGATTTCGCAAGCTCGTAATTTGCAGGCGTGGCGCTCACATATACCGTCTGATTAGTCACCTGTTCAAACTCCTCAAAAGTCAGCGGTCTGTTGTCTAAGGCGGCGGGGAGACGAAATCCGTAATTGACGAGTACCTCCTTGCGCGAACGGTCGCCTCCGTACATGGCGTGGATTTGCGGAATGGTAACGTGACTCTCATCGATAAAAAGCAGAAAGTCTTCAGGGAAATAATCTAAAAGACAGAACGGACGACTCCCCGGCTTTCTCCCGTCCATATATCGTGAGTAGTTCTCGATACCGGGACAATACCCTAACTCCTGCATCATCTCAAGATCGAAATTCACCCTGTCTTCCAGCCTCTTGGCCTCCAGCGGCTTGCCGATTTCTTTGAAATATGCCACCTGCTCAAATAAGTCGCGCTGTATCGTAGATAACGCCTTCTTTAATGTGTCCGGTGAGGTCACAAAGATGTTTGCCGGATATATGGCGACTTTCTCAAGACGTTCGATGACTTTGCCGGAGATGACTTCTAATGAAGCTATGGATTCTATCTCGTCGTCGAAGAATACAACCCTCAATGCCTCATCGGAATATGCCGGAAATACATCGATGGTGTCACCCTTGATACGGAACTTTCCCCTGTCGAACATCCTGTCGTCACGCGCATATAACGCTTCTGTAAGCTTCGTGAGAAAAAAATTCATGCTAATATGCATGCCCGTCTGCAACTCTAATGTGTTGTTGTGAAAATCTACCGGATTGCCAATGCCGTAAAGACACGATACGGAAGATACTACAATGATATCCCTGCGTCCTGAAAGTAATGCAGACGTGGTACTCAGCCTTAATTTTTCAAGGTTGTCGTTGATCTGTAAATCCTTTTCTATATATGTGTTGCTCGAAGGAATATATGCCTCCGGCTGATAGTAATCGTAATAGGAGACGAAATATTCTACTGCGTTATCGGGAAAAAACTGCAGAAATTCGCCGTATAACTGCGCTGCTAAGGTTTTGTTGTGACTTAATATTAATGTCGGACGGTTTACATTCGCGATAACATTGGCCATAGTAAATGTCTTTCCGGAGCCGGTGACGCCAAGCAATACCTGCGCCTCATCTCCGCGATTCAACCCCTCCGTGAGCTGCTCTATAGCTTCCGGCTGATCACCGGTGGGCTTAAATTCCGATACAAGTTTAAAATTATTCACTTAACTTAATCTTTCCGATTATTGCATGATGGTCCGAAAGTTTTTTCTCGGAGTCGATGGAAAAATATACAGGAGATAAATCTTTGCTGCAAAACATATAATCAATCCTTATCAAAGGCAAATCCTTGAATGTAAATCCAAACCCGTTGCCTGCCTTGACAAACATGTCGTTTAATAATAAACCGATTCTTTTATAAGCGAATGAATTGGGGGTGTCGTTGAAATCTCCGCAAAGGACAAGCTTATAAGGTGAGTTTCTAATAACCTCGTAGAGCCTTTTGCTTTGAAGTTCCCTTAACTTAAATGCTGCAACAGCTTTTCCGTAAATGCGCTTCGTGGCTATTTTCGCATTGTCATAACCGTCGGATATCGAGTTTAATTCTTTGTTGATGTGTAACGACCTTAAATGAGCATTGATTATACGCAGAGTGTCTTCACCAATTACCATGTCGGAACAAATAGCAAAACTCTTTTCGTCTGCTCTGATACTTTCAATATTGATTATAGGATATTTGGAAAAAGTTGCTATGGCCATATTTAATCCGGCGTAATAACGTGTGAAACTGCAATGTGTCGTACCCGTATATTCCTTGATCTTTTCGACAAAGATTTCAGGATTCTGCTGACCGAAATAAAACTCCTGTATGTTGATGATATCTGCATCGTATTGCGACAGCGCTTTCAATATTCCGTCGGAAATGGAGTCGTTTCCAAAGAAACCGTTGCTGTTGGAAAAGTATTTGACGTTATATGATACTATCTCAATCGCATCGCTGTCGTCAACAGGCTTGTGACGTGTGTAAACTCTCAGGATACATGGAATGGATATGATGATGAAAAACAGCGGAATCAGTGCGAATTTGTGTAGCCGAAGAAGATATAATATAAAAAGAATCACTTCTGCTATAACATAATATGAAAACCCTATCCCGACGAACGCTATGAAAGGCATCCGCGAGGGTGGGATGACTCCTGCGAGTAACGACATCGAAATCAATGTAGAGACTATTATCGTCGCAATTAATAAAATTATTACATATAGACTCCAAGTCTTGTTTTTCTTGGCTTTCTTCATTTTATTTGTTGTTAGAGAATAGACGCTTTTTCTCATCTTCGGTAAGACTCGAGTAACCGGAACGTTTTACTTTTTCTAAAATCTTATCCATCTGACGCTTTGAATCTCTCTCCGCCATTTCTTCCGTTTTACACTTTTTATCCCATTCACGCTTTTTCTTTTTGCTGCGCATTTTCTCTTTTTGCCTCTTAAAGAAATCGCTGATTCCATGCCACTGTTTACGAAGTGAATAACCGTATAAGCCTCCCCAGAGAATGCCACCGAGATGTGCAAGATGTCCTCCTGCATTTCCGCTTTGAATTCCAAGAATGTCTATTATGATGAATATCAAAGCAAGATGTTTGAACTTAATGTTTCCTAACATGAGTACGTTTATCTCCATGTTCGAAATATATGCCGCTACAGCCGTAAGAATTGCCAAAGCAGAAGCTGAGGCGCCCAGGGCATAAGAAATGCTGACATCCTGTTTGAAGGCAGGAAAGATGTTGAACGAAACAATAAAAAATAAGGCCCCGAACAATCCGCCTATGATGTATGTGGCAATAAATTGCTTCTTGTTGAAATAGTTAAGAAATATTTTTCCGGCAAAATATAGCGTTATCATGTTGAACAGAATATGAAAAAACTGTTCGTGCAGAAACATATATGATATCAATGTCCACGGTCGCTTGAGGAGTTGAGACGAGTCGGCAGGTAACGACAGCCAATAGACTAATTCATTCGGAAAAATAGCATTTGTCCCTGATACGTTGAAAAGCCGTAAGACTATCTTGTAAATTATTACAATAAGCCAAATAATAATATTCAGGGCAATGATGTCGGATAAGACAGTCCTCCTTTTGAAGAAGTTCATAAAGCGGGAGAAAAAGCCCTCGCGACTGTTGTTAGCATTATAATAATTGCCTCTATCGAACATTATATAATTATCGTTTATTCGTTAGTAAATAATTTGTGGTGCTTTTTCCAATACCAGATAAGGAAAAATCCGAATATCATCCCGCCGAGGTGCGCGAAGTGCGCAACGTTGTCGGTCATGTTGCCGCCGAAATTTAATCCTGAGAATAATTCGAGGAGACCGTAAACGAGAACAAACCATTTGGCTTTGATGGGCACAAAGAAATAAAGATAAATCATGGAATTCGGGAAAAGCATGCCGAAAGCGAGAAGTATGCCGTAAACAGCACCCGAGGCTCCGATGATATTGGGCATGGACAGATAATAGTCCTTGTATTCTGTAATAAAATCTATGGATTGCTGTAAAGCAGCCGAATCGAAATTATTTGATTGTAATGTGCTGACTGATTCCTTGAAGGTGCTGAATGCTGTAAGCAGGTCTGCAGGCGCGTATTGGTCGATAACAAATCTGTGCTGACCGACTAATGCGAAGATGCTTTCGGCAGTAGGGGAGGCTAATACGGTATTGATGAGCTGAATGTCGGGACGTAACTGGAAATATGTTACTCCGTAATGTGTCGCTGCAGCCCCTAATCCACATACTAAATAATAAAGCAGAAACTTTTTGCTGCCTAAGGAGTTTTCTATAACACAACCGAACATCCATAATGCGAACATGTTGAAAAACAGGTGACTGAATGAGCCGTGTGCAAACATATAAGTTATAAACTGATATGGCTTAAAGGCACTCGAACCCGGAAAATGCAACCCGAGAATTTCATTGAGGTCTATATGAAATACACCCTGAAAGAAAAATGTTGCTAAATAAACTAAAATATTTATTATCAGTAGGTTCTTTATTACCGGAGGTAAATATGAAAATCGTCGTGGTGAATATTGGCTCATCGGAATAAATTAAATGTTATAAAAAATTTGACACTGCATCCATGTCGATAATGGCGTAAGTGGGGTTTCCTGAAGTGTCGTTGTCGGAAATCTTGCACCCGAACAACCCGGTCGCTATGGCGCGCATCTCGTCTTCATGAAGAACAGTCCCCCTCTTAATACATCTTTTCCTTGCAGATACTTTTGCTATGGTCCTGTTTATATTTCCTAAAAGTCGCTCGTTCTCGTCTTTTAAATTGCTCAACAACGTCATGAAAAAATTTTTGACTTCATCTGTTGCAATACTTGCTGGATGCGCTGATATGACATAGTTGCTCTGCCCAAGTTTCTCGAGCTTGAAACCGAACTTTTCAAAGGTCTCTTTGTTGTCGTTTATTATAATACATTCGTCATAACTAAAAGTAATGGTTTCGGGAAACATGTCTATCTGACTGACTGCGATGCCGGAGTCGAGCTTGTCGAGACATTCTTCGTACAAGACTCTTTCATGGGCGCGTTCCTGGTCGATTATGATTATGCCCTTGTCGATTGTGCTGATTATATATTTGTTTTTATATTGTAAAAAATGTTCGGAGAGGTTAAAACCGCTTTTCCCAATGTTGAGTTCCGACATATTTTCGTATTCAGGTAAAGGTAGAGTGACCTCTTCCTGCCTTTTGTCGTATTCGCGGTTGATGCCGTTATAGAGCTCTTTCCATTCGTCAGTAGTAGTTTTTTTTTCGCCGCGCATTCCCTCAAACGGATTGTAGTTGGGGTCGGTGTTGATAGCAGGGCTGACAACGGGACGGCTTCCGGAAAGATCTAAGGCTTCAAAATCAGGGTTGACATCGAAATCCATAGAAGGCACACGCATGCTGAACATGCCGAAGGCTTTTCTGATGGCGGCCTTTAAGATGGCATACAATGTTCTTGAGTCTTGAAAATTCACTTCGGTCTTTGTGGGGTGAATGTTAACATCAACTTCCGACGGGACTATGTCTATCTTTATAAAAAACATCGGATACATCTCGGCAGGAAGCAATTCCTGATATGTAGATTCTACGGCGTGACGCAGATATTGGTGACGAACAAAGCGGTTGTTTACAAAGAAATACTGCTCCGACGTCTTCGACTTTTTTGCGAATTCCGGCTTACATACAAACCCTGAAATCTTTATCTGCTCAGTCTCGCTTTCAATGGCGATAAGTTTTTCCTTATATGATTTATTGACGAGGTTTACAATCCTCTGCTTGAAAGATTCCGGCAACAGATCGTAGAGTTTGGCGTCGTTGTTATACAGCACAAAATGAATGCCCGGATTAATCAAGGCAACCTTGGTAAACTCTTCCACGATATGTTTTAACTCCTGTGTGTTGGATTTAAGGAAGTTACGCCGTACGGGTATGTTGAAAAACAGGTTTTTTACTGCGATGGAAGTCCCTGCATCACAAGTACACGCCTCCTGGGAAATAAACTTGCTGCCCTCTATGTTGATCTTTGTCCCGAGTTCCTCATCCGTCTGTCTCGTCTTCATTTCCACCTGAGCGACGGCTGCGATAGAAGCGAGCGCCTCACCTCTGAACCCTAACGTATGTATCTGAAACAGATCGTCAGCAGTAGTGATTTTAGAGGTTGCATGACGTTCAAAACTCATGCGTGCGTCAGTGTCCGACATGCCTTTGCCATTGTCAATAACCTGCACAAGCATTCTCCCCGCATCTTTAATGATGAGGGTAATCTTTGTGGCACCGGCATCGACGGCATTTTCAAGCAACTCTTTGACTACTGAGGCGGGACGTTGAACGACCTCGCCTGCTGCAATCTGGTTAGCAACACTTTCGGGCAATAACTTTATTAAATCTGACATAGAAGATGGGTTGTCTTTACTGCTTGTTTAACAAAACGAGTGCCACTATGAGCAACGCTGCCAATATGACATAGATGATGAGACGTCTTTGCGCTTTGCGTTTCTTATCGTCACGCCTGTCAACTCTCCATTCATCCTGAATTTTGGTGTGAAGATAGTCTTGATACCCTTCTGTATCACCAGCGGCGAGTTTTTTCTTTATCGCCTCCTCTTCCTTTTTTTTGTCGTAGTATCGCGATTCAATATTGAATTGTTTCGGTTTTTGTCCTGAAAAGAAATTTGCCATAGCATATAATTTTGTGGTCTAACTTGCAAAGATAATGAAAATAATAATACTATCGCATTTTAACGCTGCAAATGCAATTTCTTAGTTAATATTTATATAGTATTGGACTGTCTTTCCCTGAAAAAAGTTGACTCTAAAAACAGAGTTAACAATGAAAGAATCAGAAAACATTGGATATCACGAGAAGTATCGTAGATATCATGAGAAGGTAATCAGATTACACTTCGGAAAAGGA